>CAZYTI010000061.1:0-10908 GCA_964650065.1 uncultured bacterium | reverse complement strand
ACTAAACCAGAAAACGACAACTTTCTCATCCCGATTTATCGCCACTGGCCAGCCACCACTCCTTCTACCACTCCACTCCCACCGAGCCACGCTTCGACATTCGACATTTACTTCTTACTTTTTCCTTTTTCCTTTTTACTTTTTCCTTTTTACTTTTTCCTTGCCCTCCCCGTCCTCAGCCATTCAGCCCAATCCGGACGATCACGCTTCACGGCCGCTGAAGCAGCACCTTCCCAATCATACGACACCGCAATATCTTCCACCTGCCAACCGGTTTTTCGCTTAGAGACGATACTGTACCGCGCATGGGGTGTGCCCGTCTCCATCACGTGGGGAAAGTGGAGATCGTCACAATATGCGGGCAATCCGACACTGCCCGGATTGATGATGAGTCTGCCATCGGGCAGGGAAACGGAACTGGGAACATGATCGTGTCCACAGAGGATGACAGACTGCTCCACCGTGGAGACCAATGTCATGAGGTCGCTCGGCTTCCTCAGTGAAACGGATACTTCGTCGATTTCCCGGAGTAAATACACATCATCCCGGTCAGGTGTCCCATGGCAGAGGAAACAAAATTCATAAGCGACGGTCGTCTTCTCCAATCCCCTCAGCCAATTGATCGTATCAGATTGTATGCTTTGAAGGACATATTTCAGGGTCGGATTGCACTCATCCTCATCCGGGGGATCCAGGAGTATCCGATCCTGATTTCCGCAAACCGTGGGTATGGAATCATTTTTCAGGAGCTGAGCCGTTCCTGACGGATCCAGGGGACCATAAAAAACATCCCCCAGATTCACGAGATCGCGAATGTCTCTCCGAAGGATATCTTCAAGAACCGCTTCCAGAGCCCAGCGATTCCCGTGGATGTCGGAAAGCACGGCGACACGAAGATCGAACATAAAGGGATGCCTCATCAAACTTTTATTAGATAATAAACTGGATTTAGAGTCGCTATGATAATTGACAAGAAACCAGTCACCAGTAGCCAGAAACCAGTGACCAGTGACCAACAACAATCAAATCAGCTTCTCTATCTCTCCCACCAACCGGTCGATCTGATCCTTCGTATGGGTCGAGAATATGGCGATCCGGATGGCTCCATCTTCTGGAACGCTGGAGTAAGAACCGCCGGGCGTGTAGAGTACGGCAATATCCTGTTCAAACAGCTTGAGTTGAAGGCTTTTCAGATCGATCCCTTGTCGGTAAAGACAGATGATTGGGACCGGTGTGTCAGGCATGGCAAAATCGAGTTTCTTGAAACTGTTCCTCGCATAGGCCACTTTATTCCAAAGCATTGTCCTTAACTCCGACTTCCGCATGTAAATCTCCAGCCCCTTGGCTGTGGCTGCAGCGGCAGGTGTAGATACCGGACTGGCACCGCGGACAATACTCGATGTTCTCCTCAATTTATCAATAAATTCCCTGTCCCCGGCAATGACACCTCCGTGCCCCCCCAGGGCCTTGCTCAAAGTGGTGGAAGCATACAGCCTCTCTCCCTGTATACCGAAATATTCGTAGGTCCCCCGACCTTTTTCACCCAGCACACCCGTGGCATGGGCATCGTCGACACAGATGAGGGCCTCATCCATGGCGTCCAAAACTTCATGGTAATCAGGAATCGGGGATATTGCACCGGAAACGGGAAAAACACCATCGCAAGCGATCAGAGGCCTCTGCGATGGTTTGATGTGCTCCCGGATCTTGTTTTTTAGATCTTCCGCATTCAGATGGGAAAAGGTGACAACGGGTTTTCGGGTCAAGAAGACGCCATCCAGGATGGAATAATGGGATGCCTCGTCTACAAATATGATATCGTATTTTTCATGAAGACCCTGAAGCAGGACACTGTTTCCCATATAACCCGATACATAATAGAGCGCCCCTTCTTTTTCGAAAAACTCGGAAGCTTTCTTTTCCACATCCAGAAGCACGGGATTGTCCCCATAACCGAAGCGTGAAGTGGCGCTGCCGATACCGTACTTCTTCATGGCTTCACATGAAGCCTCGATCAATTCCGGATGACCCTGCAGACCGAAATATCCGGTTCCACAGAAATAATCGACCTCCTTACCGTTGACAACCGTTCTGGCATCCGGTGCACTCTCCATTAAATACATGCGGGCCTCCCGCGCCTAATGTCAAAAATTAACCACAGAGCACACAAAGTTTTTCTCTGTGAACTCTGTGGTTTCTGTTGTTTCATGTTTTTCTCTTTTTTTATAAAACTTTAGACTGTACCTTTCACCGTTGTCAATTCACACCGCTTCAAGAATGTGGGATCCACATCGGCGCCGTGTCCGGGCGTATCAGGAAGCGAAATTTCTCCCACATTATACTGGGCTCCCCCCATAATCGGATCCTCTTTTAAAAAGAGATATCCATCCAGATCGGCATATGCAATATTGGGCCGTGCTGAAACCAAATGCGCTCCTGCCGACAGACCCAGACGGGTTTCGGTCATACAACCCACCATGCATTTGATACCGGCACTTTCAGCAATGGCATTGATCTTCAATCCCGTATGGATACCACCCGACTTAGCCAATTTGATATTGAAGTAGTCACAACATCCCATGGCGGCCAGCTTATAGGCATCATGGTGATCGAACAGAGACTCATCGGCCATGATGGCGATGGAGGTCTGCTCCCGAATGCGCCGCATGTTTTCATAGTCCCACCGGGCAATGGGTTGTTCACAGTACTCGATACCGAAGGGCTCGATAGCCTGCAGGGTGGTTACCGCCGTTTTATAATCCCATCCCTGATTCGCGTCTGTCCGTATTGGCAAATCGACTCCAATGGCCTCGCGAATTTTTTGAATCCTCTCCACATCCTGCTCCCGTGTGGTCCCCAACTTGACTTTAATGGCCTGAAATCCCTGATTCTTGTATTTCACGGCTTTCTCGGCCATAATGTCGGGATCATTGATGCCTATGGTGTTATCCGTCCAGAAAGACCGTTTGCCTCCGCCTAAAACAGCATAAAGGGGGAGTCCGGCCGCTTTTCCCAAGATATCGTAAAGAGCCATGTCAAAAGCACTCCGAATCGTACTGTTGTGAATTAAGAATCGATCGATTTCCCTCATACGATTTTCGATATTCAGGGGATTCTTATCCAGTATCAATTTGGCCAGATCCACGGCCCCGGCCAGATTGATGGATTGGATTTCCCCGGTGATGCCCCAGGTGGGATTCGCTTCACCCAAACCGTACAGGCCTTCATTGGTATTGATTTTGACAAACACACTCTGCGCGCTCGTAAACTCCATGATTGCGATTCTGAAGGGCTCATGGAACGCGATGTCCGCCTTGTAGATGTCCACGCTGGTGATCTTTAGTTTCCCCATGTGTCTCCCTCCTATTTTTTTTGGGGTGTTATTGTTAAATTTTATGTATCTGTTTGTGTTTCCCAAAAAAAATATACCACAGATTTCACAGAGAACACAAAGAAATAAATGATCTCTGTGTGCTCCCTGCCTGCGGCAGGCAGGTGTGGTTAATTTTTAAAAGGATGATATCTAATGTGGTATTATTAATAATAAAAAACAATAAAATTCCGAAGGGAATAAATCGATACTAAAATTTTATCCCACCCTTGCGCGTCCCCAAAAAGTCTGCACCACATCCGCTGATGGGGGAGGTGTTAAAAGACTCACCACAACATAGACGATGACTGCGGTGACGATGGAGACGAAGGAGGGATGCGTGCCCCATAACCCAATTTCCGGCAGGATTGTATTGGCCAGGCCATAGATGATCATTCCCCAGCTGATGGAAGTTAATGCACCCCATCGGTTCCCGCGTTTCCAGAACATTCCTAAAAGAATGGGTCCGAAAGTGGCTGCTTCCAATCCACCGATGGAAAAGAAAATGATCCACTGGATCAGGGTTGGCTGGAGTAAAGCCAGTCCAATGGCAATGACGAGACATCCGCCCATGGTCCACCGAGAGGCGATCTTTATTTTTTCAACGGAGATGTCCGGTTTAATTTCTCTCAGCAGATTTTTGGCAATACTGGATGTGATGATAATCGCCATAGCAGCTACCGTGGTCTGGATCCCGGCCACGATGCCGGCCAATACGATCCCACCGATGGCCTCGGGCATCACGTTCATGGCCAGCCATGGACTGATTTCGTCGGGCACTGCCAGGTCGGGCTTGATGGATCGGCCGATGACACCGGACAGACAAAGAAGCAGCGTCCAGATACAGACCAGTATGCCACCCATCCAGATGCCCCTTTTCAGGGCCGTCGTGTTCTTATACGTGAGTGCACCTAACATCGCATGAGGCATACCGACCACAAATAGACCGGTCATGCAGGCCACTGAAAACGCAAATGCAGGTGGGAATTCTCCCCCCCTGGTGGGCGACAGAAAATTAATATCCTGAGCCGCCAGAATCTCCGTCGATTTCAGGAATCCTCCGGCAGCACTGACCGTGCCGATGAACAGGAGGATGCAGCCCACCGTAATCACCAGGCCCTGCAGAAGCGTTGCCAATGAAGCCCCCCGCATGCCTCCCAATACACAATAGACCAGCACGACCACAGAACCGAATGCCAGCGAAACAAAATAATCCAATCCCGTCATCTGGGAGATGACCCTCGCGGCCCCCACGAACTGGGTCGCCATGTAGGGCAATAAGAATATAGTCACCAATGATGCCAATATGATAATAATCGCCTTGCTTTGATATCTGGCCCTGAAGACATCCAGGTAGGTCACCGCATTGACCCTTCTCGCCACAATGCCCACGATGATGCCTATGGGGGCCAGTAAGAGCAGATTCATAAAAATCTGGAAATTGTTCATCAGTACCCAGGAATACCCGTAGGCGTAGGTCATTCCCGGGCCTGCTATGAAAGTACCTGCACTGGCCAATCCCCCGGCGATGATCAAGGCGACGACGATGCCCCCCAATCCCCGTCCGGCAGCATAGAACTCCTCTTCATATTTGGCAATGGGAACTTTTTCGACGATTCGGTAGGACCATATGCCGATGACAATCAGCAATCCCGTATAGGCTAGAAATGAAAGAATGGCCGCATTCATTCTTTCACCTCTGGTGGTTCTTCATCATCAGTCAAAGGGATGTCGGGCATGAATTTCTCAACAACAAAAATAAGCAGAATCACAAAGGCAACCGGTACGATGATATTCCCCACGGTCACCCATCTGGGCAATCCCCACATATAGGGTTTGATCCCCAGGACATAGGACGAGATCATGATTACGGCCAGATACAAAAAGAAAAAAATCCATGCCAGGGCCAGACTCTTTCGCCCGTCACGGATCCTGGGATCTTCTTCGAACTTCATGGCTCTCTCCTCTCTTGACAGGCTAGTACAAATTCGTTTTACCATTTCGAATAAGGCCCTATAGAAAAACGAACGTTTTTAAGATTTCTCCCCCGACAAATCGGAGTCGAAATGACAGCCTATCCTATCTGCATCACCTTGTTGATTTGGTATCGCAGAATTGTTATTTGACATCACATTAAACTCCCTCTCCCTTGACAGGGTGTTGCAGAATGTAACTTTTGGGCTAAAGCCCGGAGTATTTTTATAATTCTTTGATCTCCGCTCTAAAGAGCGGAGTTAGTCAAGTATAATAATAACAAATGACTAACTTCGCCATTTATGGCGGAGAGAATCGATCATCTCAAGATCATTTGGCACTTTAGTGCCCAAATTAACAAATCTGCAACACCCTGTTGAGAGAGAGGGCTGGGGTGAGGGTGTTTTTTATTTAAACAAAAATGACAGTATTCGAAAAATTTTTCAGTGAATTAGATTCTTTCTTTACCTGAACATCTTTGCTACAACCGACATGGTAATGATTATTTTCAATCCATCGATATTGCTCTTGACACCTTCATAACCCCCACCAGAAAAATAATCATAATAATCGCTGGGAATTATCGGTGTATCATTTTGGGATCTGGCAATTGCCGGATCATATAAAGCTGTAGCCCCTCCCCCGGTGAACAAAGGATAGGTGATCTTGCAGGTGAGGAAAATGGGATCTCTGTACACACCTAAAACCACACCCAGATCCAGGGCAAATGGAACGAATCCCTCATAGGTGCCAATCAAGTCGGCTTTTTGCTCTCCTCCTTCATAATCGCTCTTAATACTCACTTTCCTGTTCATAAAAAGGCTGATCACACCATTGAGAATATAGCGACGTTTATAAGTAATCCCCATCTCAAAATCCGCGTAGGGCCCGTTCATATTCAATTCCAACTGACGAAGAAAAGCATCCTCAGCGGCAAACTCTGCAACATCCCGGTTCTTGTACTTCTGCCATCCCAAAAGAAATGTCATATTCTGGGGTCCGAATTTTCGGTATGCTAATTCTACACGAAAGACCATGGCCCCACCGAATCCCTTAAATGGATTAAAGAGATAAGGCCCATAGACATAATTATAGGTTGTTTTAAAATTCGTTAACTCATCGGAACCTAAAAAACCTGCACCCAGACCCAATCCCACTGTTAAAAACTTTTTGGGACGCCAGTTATTGTTATTATTCTGTGCATAATTTTTTTGTGCTCCCCAATGTGAAATACCAATCATCACTACGAATACAATAATAAATTTTCTCATAACATTCTCCTTTTAAAATATATAGAGCACAAAAAAATTAGAGGTTCTGAAACACCTGAAAAAAGCCCCCTGTTCGTTTGAACGGGATCTTGAGATATTCGGGACCCAGGGCCTGTGCATTGGGACTTAGACTCTGAAGAAGACCGAGGGGCATATTTTGCTGCTCTACCAAAAAGTAAGGAATGATCTCATAGCGTCCCACCGGGAGTTTTCCCGGGAACATATTATAGGCCATATAAAGGTCAAAGGACTCCTGACCGATTCTTAGCACCGAAATTGTATTGTCGGTACTATCGGGAATATCGACATATATGGCCGCATCACTCAATCTTTTAAAGAGCAATGCACCCGGGTACCCTGCAACGATCTTGGGAAAAACTACAGTCACGGAATCGAAAAGTGCCTGCAGGGTGACATGCACGAAGAGGATACCTTCGTAGTCAGACATGACTGTATCCGGCTCCACTGACGTCATGACATTCAATATTTTTTTCAGGGATCTGGGATAATTCATATCACCATCCGCATCAAAATCCCCCTCTGAATAGAGAAACTCTCCATTTCTTATGACTGCCTTGACAGTGGCCAGTTTATAGTTGGCGATATAGAAATAGAGCGTGTATACACCGGATGCACCGCCCGGCGTTCCCTGTAAATCGGGTTGTGGGAGAGTTAAGGTAAATTTTCCATCTCGGTCAGTGAAGGTCGAAATGTTCAAACCCTCGAGCCAGACATAAATACCATCCGGATCTGCTTGATCGCTCAACATCAAGCGGCCCCGTATTTCCCGGTTTCCACCGGCGATTTCACCCTGATCAAACGGATGCTTGGTACAGCCCCAAAAAACGATGAGGATTCCCAGGAAAACCGAAACAATTTTTATCCTACACCAATTTTTCATTATTGAATCCCCCCTTCTGATTGGTAAGATGGAATCCTGATCAAACTCGATAAATGAATAAAAATCATGATCCTTCACCTCGACCTTGCCACACGAAAACCGACAAAAGCATACGACGGCAGACTCGTATTTTGCAATCTCTGAATAAAACCTCGAAAAGCGGACCGGCAGAATTTCGCGCTGATGAGCCCGGCCCCTCCTCTCCAGACCACGCTCTCGTTTGGTGATAATTCGAGTAGCTGCATGGGGCCCGGACTGATGGGATTCTGATACGGGCTATTTGAGTAATATTCTGCATCATAGAGATCCGACACATATTCGGCCGCATTCCCGCTCATATCGTACAGCCCAAACGGATTGGGAGGAAAGGTGCCTACCGGTACAAACCGATAAGAATTGTCCTCACCACCGAAGACAGCAAAATTGGCCTTAACCCTGCCGATACTGCCATCGTCTGTTCCATATTCGAGTTGCTGACCACCCCGGCTTGCCCTCTCCCATTCTGCTTCTGTGGGGAGCCGGAGGCCATAATATCGGCAAAAAGCGGCGGCACCATACCAGGTCAGTCGTACCACAGGATGGTCTTCAAATCCCGGGAGAACTCGAAACTCATAATTAAGTGCCTCGACTTCTCTGTATTCAATAATTCGGTCAGGAAATGCGGTCGTTCCTGCCAATCTCATGTATTCCATCCAGCTAAACGGTCCCTTTCTACCCAATACGACAACGTTGCTCACCATGATTTCGCCTTCGGCCAATGCATCATTAAGATAGTTGACATATTGTTGATTGGTCACTTCATACCTGCCGATCTCAAAACCATCTGTATACACCTCATGGGCAGGTTTTTCATTGACGTAACTGCTATCATCACCCATGATAAAAGTCCCAGGAGAAAGTGACACCATTTCGAAGGGGATGTCCGATGTCTCCTGTACCTGCACCCGGCATTCCGTAATCAGTGTTTGAAATGAACCCGTGATCATTTCAATGCCGGTTTTTCCCTGCGAAGCCCGAAAGCATCCATTGGCATCGATGACACCGGTCTGTCCCGGAGAGAGCGTCCAATGGACCTTCTCATTAATCATCTCCTTACTTGCATCCTGAAATTCCGCGACGGCTTCAAATTGAATCTCTTTTCCCGATTCGACGGAAATGGCTGCCGGCCAGATCGCCAGAGATATGGCCCGTTTGGTGACTTCGAGCTGCTTCGTGGCCGTCTGTCCCTGAAAATCTGCTCGTATGGTTTCTACGCCTACCCCTTCATCGGCAGCAAAAAAAATGCCGTTCTGATGAATCGTCCCTGCAGTTCCGGGCGTATTGGACCAGGTGGCCTGGATTGTCACATCATCCGTGGTTTCATCTACGAAGTTCGCCAGTACAGAGAGCTGGAGTGCACTTCCCGAAAAAATGGATGCCGAAGGGGCGACAATCTGAATTCCTACAGGCGTTTTATCAGGCTGCGTCGGTTTCTCGGCACAGTCGATGAAGAGCATGACCGGCAAACCCGTTATGATTGAAAATCCTACAAACATGAATTTAAAGTATTGTTTCATTTTTTCATCATTTTTACAAATGCCAAAACATAAAAACATGAACTTCCATTCACGTTTTTCATCTCATACTCAAGTCCACCAACATGTAATTACCAAACAAGACATTTCTGCTACCCAAAAAACTTAATACTGCATTCCGACCGTCACGTAATAACGTCTGTCCCGAATAGCCAATCCTTGCAGCAGAACTGCTTCATCATTCAGTAAGTTCCGTCCACTCACATTGGCAAACAATTTCATCTTCCAGAGTGTGAACCTTTTACTCAGATGCAAATCAATATTGGAAAATTCCGGCAGCGCGACTGCTGCAAATTGACCATCCCTCTGACGAAGCCAGCCTACTTGCTCTCCCTCCTTGAACCAGTGCAATTGAAATGAATACCCTGCATGATCAATGATAAAACCGATTGTATTTTTAAATTCCGACTTGAACGGAAAGGCAGCTTTCTCGGATATAAAGTAACGGGACATACCCAGTTCAACGGCGATCTTCTTTCGGAACAGGAACACACTCGACTTGGTCTCCAAACCAGAAATGCGCGCATCCTCTACATTGTCGTAAAAAGGCACCGGTATGCCCGGAGTCGTGGATACGCGAAATTTATTTTCATATAAGTTCTGGAAGAAATTACCGGAAATCTGCCAACCGTAGATGCTACCCAGATTTCGAATATCCTTGGCCACAGAAACGCTCAATTCGACACTGCGATTCTTTTCCGGATTCAGATTTGAATAGACGCCCTGTGTGAGCAGAGCTGGAGAACTGATCTGCTGGAACAATGTGGGAAATTTAGTATTCGAGCCAAAATTAATGTACCCTTCGAAGGTGAGATCCTTCTGGTGCCCGGAGAGATTCATACCAAATTTAAACATGGTTTCGTTCCATGCGTTATCACCGAATAGGCCGACGGTCTCGTCCCCTTTATCCTCAATCGGAGTACTTCTCAGCACCGCATCGTCCTGCCCATCCCGAACCCGATCGTGTCGCAGGCTGACGCTGATTTCTGTTTTTTTCAGCAAATCAGAATCGATATACCCATTCAGTTTAACGATTGAAATCAGACCATGATGTTGTCTCGCAAATATGGCGGATTCCAGACCGATGTTCTGTTCCCGAAAGTTCCTCCTTTCATCGGTAAAATCCAGCTCCACATGTTCAAACTGATATGCAAATAAGAAATCCAGCAGGCCCAGGTTCATGCTTTTTTCTGCGTTGACATGAATCGCCTGATCTTTGATACGCCGGTCCAGGACGCCGGTCCCACTGGCCAAAAATTGCTGTTCTCGAAATCGCAGAAAGGAAACCGACAGATTCAAATCTGTAATTCGGGAGATATCGCCCGTATACTTCAGGGAAAGCAGCTCACTAAAATTATTAAGATTTTCCACGTCTCTTTCATTCTCGTAATCAAGAGACGTATACGTATACATCAATCCAAGAAAATTGGCCGGCCTTCCGTCGGGATGCTCGGACAAATGGTAATTCAAATTTGCCGTATGGTGTAACGACTTATTTGTTAAATCGGCCCTTTCCTCATCTTCTGCGTCTGCGAAGGTTCTTTTCAAACCGCCTTGTTTAATACCGTAGGACCCATGAATACGTTTGTAATTATGATAGAGGTGCAGCCCCCAGTTCCCGGATTGGTAGGTTCCGAATCGTTGTTGAAAACGGATGTGATAGTCGTGTTGGAATTTTGGCACGATGTTGATGACACCGGAAAAGGCTTCGGGGCCGTAGAGAACTGTGTTACTCCCCTTGATGATCTCGAACCGTTCAATATCCTCCAAATCGATGAGCGAGAGATCGAAGGTGTTGTCATAGGCCCGGTTCATTTT
>CAZYTI010000060.1:0-10909 GCA_964650065.1 uncultured bacterium | reverse complement strand
ACTATGTGTAGATCTAGAATAAGGGCCAATCGTATTGTTATCCAATATTTTATGCCATTATTTATCATGTTCTGTTGTCCTTCCTTAAAACCCGGCTATTGTCAAACAAGAACCGATTATCAGATGAGATCCGCCAGGTCGTTGACTATTTTTCAACCAGGTGACGCCGTGCGTATTCAGATTTATCAACTTTTCGGAGAGGGTGAGAATTTTGATCTGAGTCGGGATTACCCCATTAATCCCGATGGGGACATCATCATGCCTCTCATTGGGCAGGTTAGGGTCAAGGGATTAACCGTCTATGAAGTCATGCAGACGATAGAGGAGAGACTTAATCAATATATGAATAATCCCTATGTGCTGGTCCGTCCCCTGATTCGGGTTACCATGCAAGGAGCCTTCAACAGACCCGGTTCTTACCGTGTCGATCCGGAAAACTCCTTGTGGGATCTGGTGTCTTTGGCTGGTGGGCCCACCGCCAACTGTGATTTGGAAAAGATGAAGGCGGAGCGAGGTGGTAAAACGATTATCCCAGATCTATTGGAGGCTTTTGAGAGAGGATATTCATTGGGAGAAATAGGAATCGAATCAGGAGATCAAATCATGGCCCCAGGGAGAAGAGGTTTTGATTTTAATTTCTTTATTGGATTGTTCAATCTCCTGGCCTCGATTATTCTTCTCTATCTCAGACTCAGGACGGGATCTTTTTAGTCATATTCGAAATTATTGAAACTGGAGAAGTATACTGTATGGAAGAATTTTTCGAAGAACATGTCACCGAGGATGAAAATATTGATATCATGCAATATGTGAAGGCGGTGATTCGTCGATGGTGGCTGGTCTGTATATTAACCCTTGCAATGGGTATACCGTGGATGCTATATATTAAAAAACAACCACTTTTATATGAAGCGGATGCCTGGATTACTTTTGATAATGCGACAGGTAGGGTTCCCGAGAATCTTATACAAAGCCGCATCATGAAGTTGAGGAGTCGTACTTTTGCCGAGACGGTCACTGCGGATCTGGGTCTCACACTGCATTTGAACCAGGAAAAGGATCAACCCAATCTGGATCGACAAAATGTGTTCACCCATTTTTCAACGACCAAGATTCCAACAACGGGTAATTACCTTTTGCGATTCTATCCTTCGGGCTATAGTGCCCTTTATCATGAAACCGAACGATTGGATAGTCTGCGGGTCGAAATACTGGCAGAAGATACTGTGACATATAATGGCCTCCATTTTGTATTGAATGAAGAAATCTCAAAACAGAGATCCCATGTCTCTTTTTTCATCAATGATTTTCAAGGAACCGTGGGTTCGCTCATTGCCAGAGAGAATATTATTCCCAACGATGCAGGGGACATACTCAGAATTTCCCTGGTGGATACAGATCCCTACCTTGCTGCAAAGACAGTAAACATGTTGACCGGTATTTTTATCGAAAAGAGTCTGCAGATGAGGGACGAGGAACGACAATTTAGAACCAAATATCTCAATGAGCAATTGGCGCTCATACGGGAAGAGCTGAGCCAATACGATCAACAGTTAAAGTCCTTTCGGACCAATCATCTCATGGGACTGGATGCAGAAACGCGGGATGCCGTTGACGAGCAAAACGAACTGGAAACTCAAATCCGGCGATTCACATTTTTCAAAGAAGAGGTGGAATTGCTGCTCGGGAAGTTGAATCCGGCGGACACTTTGGCGTTTGATCAGAGTGTTATTTCCCATGTGTATATATACAGACAGATCGCTGAATTGCCTATATTTGAACAAGATGCGGATATGGCTGTGACCAGGCGGCAGCTGGCCGATCTCGATAATACGAACCAACGTCTGGCCAACTTTCCGCCAACCAATCCGGAAAGAATCGAAGTCAGCGAGCGAATTCAATTGCTGGAAGATAAAATTTTTCAGTTATCTCAGCAAAAGATCGTCCAATTGATGGATGAGATCGTCCGAATGAATATTCTAATGGATTCCTTACAGGTTGTTTTACAAGGACTTCCGGATGAAGAATTGCGGTTTATCCGGCTCGATCGACAGCGTAACGCAAATGAAGAAATATATACGATGTTGCAGCGGCAATATATAATGGCGGACATCGATGAAGCCGTGGCACCTGAAAAAGTGTCAATATTGGATGACGCTCTTCCGCCGATTGTACCCATCACAGGCAATGGAAGACTGAAAAAATTACTGGGACTGATTTTGGGCTTTTTTTTGGGTGTGGGATGCGCCTTGCTGTGGGAAGTGGCCGATAGAAGCATTAAGACCCGACATGATGTGAAACGTTATCTCAAACTTCCTATTCTCGGCTCCATTCCAAGGGTTAAGTTTGATGATTATGAACTGCAGGATTCGGAAAAAGCCAAGAGTATTAGTTCTCAGATCGTAACACATGATTATTCCCCAACCCCTGTAGGAGAAGCCTATCGTTCTTTACGGACGAGTTTGCTCTATTCGAAAAATTTGGGTCCTATGCGTACTTTGATCATCAGCAGTGTCTCACCAGGTGAGGGTAAATCGTTTACTGCAGCGAACCTGGCGATTACATTGGCACAACAAAAGTCCAAAACCCTACTTATCGACACCGATTTAAGGCGAGGCGTTTTACATAACAGTTTTAACTGTCCCAAAAAACCGGGTTTGACGAACTACCTCACAGGTGTTGAACCGCTGGAACGGGTTGTCAATGAAACCTATGTGCCGAATCTTTCATTGATCACGTGTGGATCGTTGATACCCAACCCCTCTGAACTTTTGGGCTCCAACAGGATGAGAAGGTTTGTGGATGGAATCTCCAAGCGTTTCAATTTTATTATTTTTGATACACCTCCTCTCAACGCAGCTACGGATGCGGTGGTATTAGGCACACTGGTTGACGGTGTAGCCGTCTTAATTCGTGCAGGCAAAACCAATAGAGAAAATATAAGGACTAAGTTGGAGCTGTTTCAGAACGTTCAATCTAAAGTGGTTGGTGTCATCCTCAACTGTGCCGGTGTTGAGGTTGCCCACGAAGGTTATAGCTATTATGCCTACTGAGGAAGGAATCATGCGGTTTTTAGTCACCGGCGGAGCAGGATTTATTGGATCGCATCTGTGTGAGAGATTGATACAAGAAGGGCATCATGTTACCTGTTTAGATAATTTTAACAATTACTACGCTCCCACCATCAAACGTCTCAATATCCATTCCCTTTTATCTCATCCCGGTTTTCGGCTCATCGAGGGAGATATTCTCCAGTGGAGTTTCCTCGAACAGGTTCTGGAAGAGGGAGATTTTAATGTCGTCGTTCATCTGGCTGCTAGAGCCGGGGTGCGGCCATCTATACAACAACCACGTTTATATCAACAGGTGAATATCGAAGGAACCACCAATCTTCTAGATATTTGCTCGAGATTGGGTAATTTAAAATTCATTATGGCTTCGTCCTCTTCTGTTTATGGTAAGAATAAAAAGGTACCTTTTAGTGAAGAAGACCCTGTTGACTTCCCGATTTCTCCCTATGCAGCCACAAAAAAAGCCTGTGAACTCCTGGGATATACCTATTCATCACTCCATTCCCTTCCAGTCACATGCCTGAGATTTTTTACTGTTTACGGACCTCGGCAGCGACCCGATATGGCCATTCATAAATTCACAAGATGCATCATTCGTGGAAGAGAAATTACCGTGTTCGGCGATGGATCGAGTCGACGGGACTATACCTATATCACTGACATCATAGATGGTATTCTTAAAGCCATACAGCATTGCCAGGGTTACCATATTTATAATCTGGGTGAATCAGACACCGTGGATCTCACTCAATTGATCCGGTTATTAGAAGAAATTATAGGTAAGGAAGCTAAAATAAAAAGATTACCGGACCAACCGGGGGATGTTCCTTTAACTTATGCCGACGTATCAAAGGCAAAACGTGAAATAGACTACCAGCCGGGTGTTCCCCTCCGTCAAGGTCTTGAAGCCTTTGTAACCTGGTATAGGGAAGTTGGCGTTACTTTGAAACAGGATTTGGAAGCATGATCAGAGAGAGAGAAATTTTCCTGATTCGATTAATGAAGATTATTGATGCCGTGGTGATATTGTTGGCATTTGTTTCGTCATACTTCATTACTTTTTATCTTCGCCAATATTTGGGTAGCGGTTACTGGCTTCCTTTTAGGGATTTTATTCAATCCTATCTGGCCCTGGGAATCATTGCCATCCCCATCTGGATTTCAACCATGTCCTATTATTCCGTTTATGTAAAGATCCGAACCAAGGCCTTTTCGGATATCATGTGGAATGTGGTTCGTACAGGTGGGCTGACGGTGATTTTCTTGGGAAGTGCAACATTTCTTATTAAAATGCAGATCGTCAGTCGGTCTTATATCGCCATCTTTATCACTACAGGTATTGTACTATTAGGGATTGAGAAATCAATATTCATTAGAATTTTACGTTTGATACAGAAGAGTGGATATAATCTTATCCATCTCCTGATGGTCGGCACCGGAGATCGGGCTAAAAAATTGATCGATGTTGTACGCGCTCATTCGGATTGGGGTTTTGAAATAGTCGGTCTCATCGATGATGATCCGAAATTATTGGGGAAAAACATCATGGGGCATCCGGTGATCGGACGTATCCGCGATATTCCCCGGATTATCCATGAATCGGTCATCGATCAAGTGATCTTTGCCGTTCCCCGAATGTGGCTCAACCGTATCGAGAATGCGATTCGGCATTGTGAGACGGAAGGTATCAGCACGGCCGTTTGCGTCGATTTATTTGGTACCAAGCAAGCGACGCTTCGTCAATCCAATCTTGCCGACATTCCCTTAATCATCTTTCAGACGTCTGTGGCAAAAGAGTGGCAGATTTTTTTGAAGCGGATTTTTGACTTGTTTATCTCCCTGTTCGCGATACTCTTTCTGATACCCGTTTTTGTCATTGCGACCCTGGGTGTAACGTTGAGTTCGAGAGGGCCCATCTTTTTTAGACAGATCCGTTGTGGGATGAATGGTAGGAAGTTTACGCTGTATAAATTTCGTTCCATGTTTGTTGGATCAGAAGTACGGAAAGAAGATTTGGAACAGCAGAATGAGATGGGGGGGCCTGTTTTTAAAATAAAGAAAGATCCAAGGATAACACCCTTTGGACGGTTCATGAGAAAATTGAGTATCGATGAGCTTCCTCAACTGATCAATGTGTTGAAAGGTGATATGAGTCTGGTAGGTCCCCGGCCACCCCTTCCTGCAGAAGTGAATATGTATGAGACCTGGCAAAGGCGACGTCTCAGTATGAAGCCCGGCCTGACTTGTATCTGGCAAGTCAGCGGACGTAACAAAATCGATTTTAAGAAATGGATGGAAATGGATCTTCAATATATCGATAATTTTTCAATGCGGTTGGATTTTAAACTACTGGTTCGAACCATTTTTGCCGTCCTTACTGGGTATGGTGCTGCATAGATAAAGCGGTCCAAGCTGTCTTAAGATTTAACTCCCGAAAATTGTGATTGTTGCTGTATGAAAATATTAATGATTGCTCCTGAACCTATTTTTGAGCCCCGCGGGACGCCTTTAAGTGTGGTAGGTCGCTTAAAGGCGCTTTCTGATATGGGCTATCAGGTTGATTTGTTGACATATTCTATTGGGGAGGATTTTTTATTAAGGGGTGTTCGTATTCGGCGGATTATTCGCATTCCTGGGATTAACAAGGTCAAGATTGGTCCATCCATAGCGAAGATACCTCTGGATCTATGTCTCTTCATCAAGACAGGAATGACACTCTTAAAACAAAAATACGACTGCATCCACACTCACGAGGAAGCCGGTTCCTGGGGTGTGCTTTTTTCCAAATTATTTCGGATACCTCATATTTATGATATGCATTCCAGTCTTCCACAACAACTTAAAAATTTTCAATTTACCCATTCGAAAATATTGATTCGTATTTTTGAGATCCTGGAATTGTGGGTATTAAAAAATGCCAGCGGTATCATTACCATTTGTCCCGATTTGTTTCATCATGTCAAGGGGGTATGTCCGGAAAAAGAATCGATACTCATTGAAAACGTGATCGATTATGGAATGGTATTTGGCGATGAAGATCGGTCCGCTGAGATTCGGAAGATTTACCATTTGGATGGTAAATGCATCGTCCTCTATACCGGGACTTTTGAACCTTACCAGGGTCTGGACTTACTCATTGAGAGTAGTGTAAAAGTGATCTCTCGGATGGAGTCTGTTGTTTTCTTTATGGTTGGGGGTCACCCCGACCAGATTTCCCTTTACATAAGTAAAGTCCACGAAAAAGGGGTGGAAAACCATTTTATTTTTAGGGGACAGGTACTGCCACAAGAAGTCAACAGCTATGTTCGATGTGCCGATGTCCTGCTCTCGCCCAGAACATCGGGCACAAATACACCCCTGAAGATTTATGCGTATCTTCGGTCTGGTGTGCCAATCGTCGCTACGCGTTTATTAACACATACGCAGGTTCTGAATAATGAAGTATCTGTCCTTACCGAACCCACTGTTGATGGATTTGCCGAAGGAATCCTGTCGGCCATCTCAGATAGTGATCTGAGAGAACGTATCGGTAAAAATGCAATGAGACAGGCTGCCGAAAAGTACAGTTATGCAGCCTATATGCGCAAACTCCAATCGGTCATTAAGATGTCCATTGAAAGGGGATTATAGGGTGTGTGGCATATGTGGGATACTCTATGAAGACAAAGAAAAGAAAGTAGAAAAATTCGCACTGAGACAGATGTGCGATTCGATTGTTCATCGTGGTCCTGATGATGAAGGACAGGTTATATTTGGGCCCTTGGGATTGGGGATGCGCCGTTTATCGATCATCGATCTTACGACGGGTCATCAACCCCTTTCTAATGAGGATGAATCCATTTGGATTGTTTTCAATGGAGAAATATATAACTATCGTGAATTAAGGGCCGAGTTGGAAAAGCTGGGACATCGATTTCGAACGATGAGTGATACCGAATCGATCCTTCATGGCTATTCGGCATGGGGAGTGTCGGTCCTGGAAAAGCTCAACGGTATGTTCGGTTTTGCCATCTGGGATGTTCGGAAGAAAAAGCTGCTGCTTGCTCGTGATCGATTGGGCATCAAACCCCTTTATTATTATCGTGATGAAGAGAAATTGGTATTTGGTTCCGAAATCAAAGCCATTCTCAAGTATCCGGGGGTTCGTCGAAACATTGATGTCAAAGCCTTGAATAATTTTCTCACCTTCGAGTACATACCCGCACCACGATCCATATTCCAGGATATTCGAAAGCTGGAACCCGGTCATTGGCTCTCATGGCAGGATGGTAAAATTGATATTCAATCCTATTGGACCTTGGTGCCTCACGTCACTGCATATGATGAAGTCACCGCCGGTGAACGCCTGACTGAACTTTTGGAGGATTCGGTTCGACTCCGTCTGGTATCGGATGTGCCTCTGGGAGCATTCCTTTCGGGCGGTATCGATTCTTCCATCATCGTTTCATTGATGGCAAAAGGGATGAATCAACCGGTAAAAACCTTTTCCATTGGTTTTAAGGAGTCTTCTTATAACGAGTTGATTTATGCCCGGGCCGTAGCCCGTAAGTATAACACGGAGCATCATGAGTTTATGGTTGAGGCAAAAGCCTTGGACCTCACAGAAAAGTTGATCAGGCAATTAGATGAACCTTTTGCAGATTTTTCGATTTTTCCGACTTTCCTTGTCTCCCAGATGGCCAGGGATTATGTCACGGTATGTTTATCGGGTGACGGAGGGGACGAGCTCTTTGGTGGCTATGATACCTATCGAGCCCATCGATTCGATCGACGGTACTATCACAGGCTGCCCAAGATGATCAAGAAGGGTCTCTTTAATCCAATCGCCCGGGCTCTGCCACCGACAGAGAAAAAGAAAGGGGCGATTAACAGTTTCAAACGCTTTATCGAAGGAACACAGTTACCCCGGTCCCTACATCATGCACGATGGATGGTTTTTTTAGATCAGATCGAAAGGGAAAAACTTTTTTATCCGGATATCCTAAATGTTCTTTTGAGAGAAGATTCCTATGATTTTATCCATCGTCACAGCCAAGCGGCAAACGGGTGTGATGACCTGACACGTGCCAGTTATATTGATGTAAAAACGTATTTGGTGGATAATATTTTAGTGAAAGTCGATCGTATGTCTATGGCCACATCATTGGAGGCCAGAGTTCCCTATTTAGATCATCGGGTGGTGGAGATGGCACTCTCTATGCCACCCGATCTGAAAATGCGGGGTTTTACCACAAAATATCTCTTAAAGAAAATATTTTGGCATCATCTGCCAAAAGAGGTGCAGCATAGAGACAAACAAGGCTTTAGTATCCCCATTAAAAACTGGATACGTAACGAACTCAAACCCATGATGCTGGATCTTTTGAATCCCCAACGAATCAGGCAACAGGGATATTTCAACGATGGTTTTGTATCACAAATTGTTGAGGATCATATTCAGGGAAGGGAAAATCACAGTCACAAACTCTGGGCATTGATGGTGTTTGAGCAGTGGTATGATTTATATGGAAAAGGTTGATTTTCTTTGGAATAAAATGTACATTTAAAGATATTTAAATTTGGAATAAAGGATGGATTCACAAGATAAAATTTCTCAAATCCGAAAATACTGGAACGAACGTATCCACGATCTGGAAATAGCCCGGCATCCAGTCGGCACCAAAGGATTTTTTGAAGATCTGGAGGATTATCGTTTCGATAAACTGAACTATTTACATCGAGTCGTCGATTTTGCCAGTTATTCGGGGACAAGCGTTTTGGAAATCGGCTGCGGTGTAGGTATCGATCTCATCCGATTTGCTCAGGAAGGGGCCAATACCGTTGGCGTAGACCTTTCCCAAACGGCCATCGATTTGGCGAAGAAAAATTTCTCCCACCATGATCTGAAAGGTGATTTGCACGTCATGAATGGTGAGGCTTTGGACTTTCCTGCCGATTCCTTTGATGTGGTTTACGCTCATGGGGTTTTACAATACACTGCAGATCCCCAAAAAATGGTGGAAGAATCCTATCGTGTACTGAAATCCGGTGGAGTACTTATCACCATGGTTTACAATCGCAGGGGATGGTTGAATGTGATGTCCAGGTTTTTTAAAGTCGAACTGGAGCACGAAGATGCCCCGGTTTTAGAGAAGTATACGATTGCCGAATTCAGACACATGATGTCTGGTTTTTCGAGTGTCAAGATTCTCCCGGAACGCTTTCCCGTAAGGTCCCGATTGCATAAGGGCGTCAAAGGATTCCTGTTTAATACTTTCTTTGTTGGGCTGTTTAATCTATTACCCCGTCGTTTGGTCAGACGCTCAGGTTGGCATCTCATGGGTTGGGCGATAAAATAAAAACTACTATCCTGGTGTCTTAGAGTCTTGGTGGCTAAATTTTTGATTTATAAGGGTTTAAAGGAAGTAAAGGTTCCATGAAGAGAGATCTCAATGCGTTGTCGAATCAAGAATACGATTTGCTGATTATTGGCGGAGGCATATACGGAGCTACAATAGCATGGGATGCCGTTCTTCGAGGTTTATCCGTTGCTTTGATCGAACGGAGTGATTTCGGAGGAGGAACATCCGCCAATAGCCTGAAAATTATTCATGGTGGATTGCGTTATTTACAGACATTGGATGTTGAGAGAATGCGTGAGTCCATTCGGGAGCGTCGAATACTCATGGGAATAGCACCCCATCTCATACACCCGCTGCATTGTGTGATGCCTACATACGGATACTTAATGAAGGGCAAAGCCGTGATGTTGGCGGGAATGTGTGTCAACGATATAATCAGTTTCGATCGTAACCGGTTAGGAGATCCTGAAAAGACCATACCCAGGGGGAGAATTATATCCAAGACGGAGTGTCTGAAACTCATACCGGGTATCGATGGGAAACGAGTGACAGGGGGTGCACTGTGGACCGATGCCCAGATATACAACTCGGAACGTCTCACACTCTCGTTTATACTTTCAGCTGCGTACGAGGGATGCGCCGCCGCCAATTATGTCGAAGCAAGAGAATTAATCAAAAATAATGGGCGTATTCGGGGAGTAAAAGCTGTCGATGGTCTTTCTGGTAATGATGTGGAAATTCATGCGAAATGTGTGGTGAATGCCACGGGCGGATGGATCGATGATGTCCTCGAGGGGATTACATCGAATTCCGATAGGGTCCATCTTTCTACGGCAATGAATCTGGTTGTCCGCCGTCGTTTACTCAAAACATGTGCGGCCGGTGTGACAGGACAGTTTCAAAATACATTGACCGATGGCTCAGTTTACCGAGGTCGTCGTGTATTGTTCATGACACCCTGGCGGAATTTTACGATCATCGGCACATTTCATCGACCTCTTCAGGGTAACGGTGACGGGATGAAGGTCAGGGAGGATGAGATAGAGACATTTTTAGAAGAAATCAACAGCGCCATTCCTGAAAATCCCTTGAGGCGGGAGGACGTCACTTTCTTTCACAAGGGATTTCTTCCCATGGATGGCATTGATGCCAAGACAGGAGAGGTAAAACTTACCAGGCACTATCAATTTTTCGATCACAAGCGGGAGGACGATCTCGAAAATTTAATCAGTGTGGTTGGTGTCAAGTATACGACGGCCAGGGATGTGGCGGAAAAGGCTGTGGATCTGGTTTTTGAAAAATTGGGTAGGAAAACGCCCCGATGTACATCCGGCCAGATGACGCTTTTGGGAGGAAAAATACAAAGATTTGATGATTTCCTCAGTCAGGCCCTTGACCAGAAAACGGCAAATATCAAAGAATCTGTGATGCAGCGTCTCGTTTACAATTACGGTTCACAATATCCCCGAATACTTGCCTATGGAGAGGACGATCCTG
>CAZYTI010000059.1:0-10936 GCA_964650065.1 uncultured bacterium | reverse complement strand
TCCAACTGGGTTTCCCCAGGTCCCCTGGTACCAATACCTCCCTCTTGTCGGGAGAAAAATAATATCCTGTTAATCCTGTATATCCTGTCTAAATTGATGTCATCATAATTGTAAAATTAAACACTTATTGACCGGCCTCTGCCATTTCCTTCTTCAACTTTTTCATCCGATTTCTGTAGAGATTGTTACTGGGCTGAAGCTCCAGAGCCTGGTCTAATGCGTCAATGGCCATGGGATAATCCTTCAGCTTCCAATGAACCGTTGACAGGACATTCCAGATGTAATGCCGGGGTGAGAGTTCAACTGCCCTCGTGGCCGCCATCAGAGCACTCTCAAGATTTTTCTCTTCTCCACTCCAGAAATAAGCATAAGAATAGAGGTCCATTCCCTTATCCATTTTCTCTTTAACAAATTCGGGACCATATACGGCCAACGCCTTATCCTCCAGGTCCATTTTTAAATAAATGCCCGCTGCGATAGACTTATAATGGCTGTTTTCCGGTTTGAGCATCATGGCCAGTTCGATGGCTTCTCTGGCGCTCTCGAGATTGTCTTTCTGCTGCGCCCAAAAACCGGAATAGTAACTCAGCTCGCTCAGAAATCCACTGAGTCTGGATTCAACAAAGGATTCGCCGTATTCTTTATGCAGTTTCTCCGCATCTCCCTTTTTGGCCAATATCTGTCCATAAGTCCGATTGTAATATGCCACCGAGTGATGGGTTAATTCCACCATCTTCTCGGCCGCTTCGATGCCCTTGTCCAGGTCCACAGCCTTCTGTATGCAGAAATTGACGTAGGAGAACAATAAATCGGGTTCATCCGGATATTTTTCTAAGACATCTGTGAAAAAAGCCTTGCCTTCCTCCACCGGTGCGGTCCGGGAATAATAAGAGGAAATCCGGCTGTACGCCCTCTCGGCCAATGGACCGTCGGGAAACTCGTCGATAAAAGCAATGAATTCCTCAGGTTTTCTTCCCCGTTCCCGCATGTTTGCATACATGACCGTGGCCGCCTGGTTGTATCGGGCATACTCGTAGAGGTTGTATTCCTCTTCCAGCCGTTTTTCCGTATAAATTAATGCCTTGGCTTGTTTCGGCTTCTTGAGGATATCATCGTAGATTTTGAGGGCTTTCTTGGATTTTTCTTCGCTGTACATGCGATCGTATTTCCGAGCCAGTTTGAAAGCCGTCAGAAGGTCTTTTTTATTCTTCTTATAACGGGTTAAAAGATTAATGTAATTGTCTTCCCCCTGAAATGCATCGTCGAGATTTTCTTGAAACTCATCGGGATCGCCGAAACCGACGACACGGTCGACTTCCGAACCATCATTGGTAATGATGAGTACAGTGGGGGTGGCATTGACATCAAAGTGCTCGTATAGTTCGTCACCTTCCTCTTCACCATTTACAGCATGGACGAGTACGAAATTCCGGGTTAAATAAGGATGGTATTTTGTTGATCCGAAATATTGCTGATCCAGCAATTTACAAGAGCCTCACCCATCGGAGTAAAAATCGACGAGGAGATGCTTGTTTTCCTTGGCGGCTTTGGTTTTGGCATCTTCAAAAGAGCCCTCGAACCACACTGTTCTCTGGGCAAACAATGAAGTTGCAAGTAAAACCAGGATCGCCACCGCAATCAATTTCCGCATAAGCGCCTCCCAGATATTAAGATGAAATAAACTCTTTAAAGTACTAAATCATCGATACGAAAGTCAAGGTAAAAACCTCTTCTTGCTTTTTACATAAAATGTATATAATTTAACAATCATGTGGAAAGACCGAGACCGAATTGTAACCCAACCGATTTTCAATTCCCTCATCTCCCTCGCTCTGCCGGCCGTAGGCTCCAGCCTTTTTTTTGTAATATATGAAATTATCGATATGTTCTGGGTGGGAAAATTGGGGGGCCTGCCCGTCGCTGCCCTGAGTGCGGCCAGTTTTTTTGTCTGGATGCTGCGGGCCCTGGCACTGTCCATAGCCTCCGGGGCCATTGCCATGATCTCCCGACGGGCAGGAGAAAAAAACGAGCAGAAACTCAAAGAGACCGCTATCAATGGTTTATTAGCCTCTTGCATATTTTCTTTCATCATCATGATCATCTTCTTCCCAATTGTACAGCACGTTTTCAGGTGGATTCGGTTGGACAGTGATGTGGCCCTCCTTTCCAAAGAATATGCCGTGATTTTTCTTTCCGGACTGCCTTTCGTATATCTGATGCTAACGGCCGAGCACATCATCCGAGGCGTTGGCAATACGAAGATCCCCATGCTGATCACAGGTTTTTCTCTCATTCTCAATGCCATTCTGGATCCTGTTTTCATATTCCATCTCAATATGGGGCTCAAGGGTGCTGCCGTAGCCACCATTCTATCCCAGATCATCGGATGCATCCTCATGACCGGAGCCCTGTTTCACTTCCTGCCAAACTGTAATCTCAGGTGTTTAAGATTGAATCAGACTTATTTTAAGAATTACTTTTCACCCATGGTCAAAATCGGTGCCCCCATCTCATTCAGCACTGCAGCATTCTCCATGATTTATCTCGTACTCTCGGGGATTATTACCAAATTCGGGAGTGCTCCTTTGGCGGCCATTGGCATTGGACATAGGATAGAAGCATTTCCCTTTTTCATAGCCTATGGCTTTTCAATGGCCACTGCAACGATGGTAGGACAAAACCTCGGTGCCGGAAATGCGGAAAGAGCCAAAGCCTCGGCCATGTTATCTCTCAAGATCGCCTCATTGATCCTCCTCTTGACATCCTTTCTATTCTGGTTCTTTGCAGAATTTTTATATCGATTCTTTATCAATGACATCCAGATCATTCAACATGGAATCGATTATCTCAAGATAGTCGCTGTTTTTGAAGTCTTCCTGGCATCGGAAATCATCATGGAAGGGGCATTTACCGGTGCAGGAGATACGAAGCCTCCCTTCATCATTGTCTTATCGATCACTTTTTTACGGATTCCTCTGTCCTATTTTTTCAGTATCACACTAAGTTTTGGTGTCATTGCCATCTGGGCCGTGATTTCCATAACAACATTTCTGAAGGGCAGTCTCCTGTTTTTCTGGTTTCAAAAAGGACATTGGATGAGGAAGCAGGTTTAACCTAAAAAATTACATAAATTCAAGGATCGTTTATGTCAAATGAATTTGTCATCGGCGTCGACCTGGGCGGAAGTAATATCGAATCATGCCTCATGGATAAAGATAGAAATGTCCTGAGCCGGCATCGGATTGCTTCGGAAGTAGATATGGGCTTCGATAGAGTTTTGGATAATCTCCGGAAGGTCATCATAAAAACAGCAACCGGGAAACCTTATCAAGCAATAGGTATGGGCACCGGTGGAACGTATGTCTCCGAAAAGGACCGTCTTTTTGGGTTGCCCCATACATCCCTTTATGAAATCCCCGGTTTTATCGGTCAAATAGAGAAACAATTAAAAAAACCGCTGTCGATTGAAAATGACGCCAACTGTCTGGCCCTGGCCGAGTTTTTTGAGACCTGTAGAGGCAAATATCAGAACGTCATGATGGTCATCCTGGGGACGGGTATGGGCTCCGGGCTTATCCTGGATAATAAACTCTATCGAGGGGCAACAGGCGGTGCCGGGGAAATCGGCCATATGACCATCGACTACAATGGTAGATCCTGTGAATGTGGTCGCAAGGGCTGTGGCGAGGCTTATCTTTCAGGACCCAGTCATAGCCGCAGATTCTTTGAAGCAACGGGTAAGACCGTTACGGTTCAGGAGATCTATCAACTTTATGAAGAGGGGGATCCAACCGCAGTTCAACTGTTTGACGAGAGCTGCTACATCATGGGTGAAATCTTTGCCGATATCATAAACGCTTTCGATCTGGAAGCCATCATTTTGGGCGGCGGTGTTTCTAATCTGTCCATTTGGTACGACAAAGTCTCTCCTTATGTTCAGGAGCGTCTCTTTGGAGCCCCCAGGGGAAAGATCCCCATCCTCAAAGCCCAATTGGGTGATTCGGCCGGTGTGGTTGGCGCCGCCTATCTGGCATTGAGGAAGCTGGGATACATGAAATTCTAATAATTTCAACATTGAAAGGGAGGTATCATTATGAAGAAAGTGACCGGATTAATCTGCATCTTGTTGTTGATGGTTTTCGCGTGTTCCCAGCCGCCGATTACCCGTGAGGTGATCAGTTCACCGGATGCACCCAAAGCCATCGGACCCTACTCTCAGGCCATTCGTGTAGGAAACACCCTATATCTTGCCGGGCAGTTGGGCCTGGATCCGGAGACTGGTAATTTCGCTGAAGGTGGTATCGAAGCTCAATCACGTCAGGCACTGGAGAATCTCAAAGCCGTTTTAACCTCAGCCGGATATACCTTCGAAAACGTGGTCCAGTGCCAGGTCTTTGTCACCGATATGAACAACTATCCCGTGTTTAATGGGATCTACGCCGAGTATTTCGAGAAAGACTTTCCGGCCCGTGCCGTGGTGGAAGCCTCAAGGCTCCCCAAAGACGGTTTGGTCGAGATTATGATGGTGGCCGTAAAAATAAACTAACCTTTAAATAGATGTGCCGGATGAGAATTCGGCACATCTATTTAAAAAGTTCAGCAACAACATCAGAGGGAGAAAAAAATATGTCCAAATACCACATGCATAAAAAAGATAGAGAAATCAAGGACAAAGAAGTTTTCATTGAAATTCTCAAGGAAGGAAAATATACAACCATAGCCATGTGCCGCAACAACGAACCCTATGTCGTTACCATAAATTATGGTCTCGATGAATCAAAACAAACCCTCTATTTCCATTGCGCCAAAAAGGGATTGAAAACTGATTTTATAAAAGCCAATCCCCAGGTTTGTGCCACTGTCATCGAGGACAAGGGATACAAAATGAACGAGTGCGAACATGGTTATCGTACTGTCGTATTCTGGGGCAAAATGTCTGTCATCGAAGATCTGGAAGAGAAAAAACACGGCATGGATGTACTCCTCCATCATCTCGAAGATAATCCCGATCCTCTGAAGAAACGACTGCTGAAAGATGATGATGCATATCGGAAAGTGGGGATGCTAAAGCTGGAGATTCAGGAAATGGCGGGGAAAGAGGCACATTGAGGAATAATACATATCCATACTTCTTGTGGAACTTTCTACTGGGAAAGGCTGTCTTCAATTATTACCCTTCCGATTTCTTACTCCTCTTCCTTTCATGCTCACCAAGTAAAATCTTTCTTAAGCGAATAGATTTGGGGGTTACTTCAACATATTCGTCTTCTCCAATATATTCCATTGCTTCTTCCAATGATAACTTAATGGCCGGAGCTATTGACACTTTTTCATCTGAACCTGCAGCCCGTATATTGGATTGTTTCTTCGTTTTGATCACATTTATTATAATATCATCATACCTTTTATTTTCTCCTATCACCTGACCTGCATATATTTTCTCATTTGGCTCAATGAAGAATTTACCCCTGTTTTGCAGTTTATCAATTGAGTAAGCAACAGATGTTCCTGTCTCCATTGCTATTAACGCACCATTTCTTTTACTTTTTATTGTACCCTTCCAAGGCTCATATCCAGTAAACCGATGTGAGATCACTGCTTCGCCTTCCGTTGCTGTTAATAGAGGATTGGTAAGTCCAATCAAACCTCTGGCTGGTATTTTGAATTCAAGATTTATTCTGTCATTCTTTGTCTCAATATGCAGAATATCGCCTCTACGCTTGGAAACGATCTCTATTACTTTTCCGGAAAACGCTTCAGCAACATTTACATTTAACAGTTCTATGGGCTCATGCTTAAATCCATCAATTTCTTTAATAACCACCTTAGGCTGACTTAATTGAATCTCAAACCCTTCTCTCCGCATTGTTTCTACCAAAATAGACAAATGAAGAGTACCCCTGCCATAAACCAGAAATTTATCAGGTGAATCTGTTTCTTCAACCTTTAATGCCAGATTCTTCTCTGTTTCTTTAAATAATCTTTCTCTTATATGTTTTGATGTAACGTATTTACCTTCTTTACCAAAAAATGGTGAGTTATTAATATTAAAAAGCATACTCATAGTCGGTTCATCTACAGAAATTGGTATTAAAGCTTCGGGTTCTTCAAAATCAGTAATAGTATCTCCAATGTCAAAGTATTCAAGTCCCATTATAGCTACTATTTCACCGGATTTAACTTCTTCTTTGGTTTTTTCTTTTCCCAGCCCTTCAAAAAGATAAAGTTCTTTGATAACTGATTTATTTATTTGACCATTTCTCTGAACAACAGAAACTTGATCACCCATTTTAACACTTCCTCTATGTATTCTTCCCACAGCAATTCTACCTGTATATGACGAGTAATCCAATGAACTAATCTGCAATTGTAAAATTCCGGGGTTATCTGTTGGTGGATCAAAATATTCAATAATAGTATCTAACAAATAGGTAACATCATCAGTGGGTATTTTCCAGTCGGCTCCCATCCATCCCTCTTTTGAAGAACCGTAAACAGTTGGAAAATTCAGTTGATCATCTGTAGCATCAAGAGAAAACATCAGTTCAAAAACGAGTTCATGTGTCTCTTCCGGATTACAATTTGGCTTATCAACCTTATTAATTACAACTATAGGTTTCAAATCCAACTCTAATGCTTTTTGCAAAACAAAGCGTGTTTGTGGCATTGGTCCTTCAAAAGCATCAACAAGTAACAGCACCCCATCAGCCATGTTTAAGACACGCTCTACTTCTCCTCCAAAATCTGAGTGGCCGGGAGTATCGATAATATTTATTTTTGTTCCTTTGTATCTTACTGATATATTCTTAGATAAAATAGTTATCCCTCTCTCCCGTTCCAGATCGTTTGAATCCAGAATCAAATCCTGCACTTCCTGATTATCCCTGAACAATTTCACCTGATGTAGAATCCTATCGACCATAGTTGTTTTTCCATGATCAACATGTGCAATAATTGCAATATTTCTTATATCCATAAATTAATTTCCTTTTTTATTAAAATAGAACATCTCGGTAAGGCTGTTAGGAGCCTGGACAATGGGGAAAAAGGTGCAGCTCTTACTTAATATTATTATAATAAATTCACGAGTAAAATGCAAATCATCATTAAAATCAAAAGCAATGGGTCTTGAAAGGCGTTCCTATCCCGATGGTTCGGGATAGGAACGAGAAAAATTAAAAAAGCCCCCTGTTAAGGGGGCATATCACACCAGAAACGACCTGTTTAAAATATATTAAATCATGATAATCCTCTAATCCTGAAAATCCCGATCCTAGTTGCCCTGCCGAATGAAGATATCCCCGTGAAAATTGGCGAAAGCATATTCCGGGCCACCGCCGTTGATGGACCCATAAAAGGCACTCTCAATTTTCACACGGTATTTACCATCTTGCCCCCGTTTATTCTCTTCCAGCATCTCGCGAGGCTTATCCACTTTCTGAATTTCAAAGTCACTGTACACATCACCCATATCGTTCTTGATCTTCACGTCGCATTTCAAGCTCGCCGGAAAAGTCACATCGATATCGCCATTCATGCTGCTGAAGGACATGGCCTTTTCCGGATTGATCCTATTGAATACGACTTTGAGTTCACCATTCAGGGCATGACCGACCACTGAGCCCGTGATATTTAGCAAAGCGACACTTCCATTGACATTGTTCACTTCCAAATCACCGATGATATTCTCTACATGAATATCACCATCATTCACACAGGACAGATTAAGGCTGCTGTTCGTTGGGACTCTCACGTAGAGATCCGAGCCGCTTTTCCATGATCCTGTTCCGATCTGAACTCGATTCTTGTACTCTTCCACAGTGAGGCTGGAAGAATTGACCGGAATTCGGAACATACCGCCTTTGGTCTTGCTGGGTTCTCCCTCTTCCGAGAGTTTCTTCATCCTGGTCTTGGCCTCCACCAGCACCTCTTGTCCGTCATAGCCCGTGACTGTGATGCTGCCACTCATCAGGCTGACATCGATGGTGCATGGTTTGGTTGGATCGGTCAACTCCACAGTCACTCGATCCACGACCTCCTCCTGTGCCACAACCCGGACACTCATTAAACTCAGGATGAGTATTGAGACCAATAGGGTTACCTTTTTCATTTCATGACTCCTTTCACTAAAATTTAATATTTCTAACGATCCTCATTATGGCGAATAATCAATTCAGCTCTGTCACTCATATGAACAGGGCTTTTACTAAAAGGTTGCACCTGCCTCAAGCTTTCTAATTTCCAGCATAAAATAACGGTTCGGATCCAACGAATAATTTAATTCCTTCAGGACATTCTGCCCCCACGCAACGGTTTCTTCCCGAGTCGATGTCCTGCTGTTCTTGCCTGCACGAATGGTTGTGTAGTCGGTGAAGCTGCTATCATTTTTTTCAGTCTCTTGATTTAAAGTGAAACCTTGGATCGAATGGATAAACGACATTGCATTGATTAAATTGAAAATGAATTTCTTTTTTGACTCAAATTTAGGCATAACATTCCTCAAAATGTACAACACCTCGTGTACAGCTCAAAACGATTTTCAATTGGTTTTTTATCAGGACTCCTCAGTCATCATTTTCGAGAACATCGGTAATCTTAATCATTCTTCAACTTCTTCAACATCTCGACAGCACCGGTATTATCAGGATTTATTTCCACTGGTTTCTTGGGTAATTCATATTCCATGTCGAACAAAATTAAATTAATCCCAATAGCCATCTCATTTAATTTTGTTGTCCCTGTATTATTTAGAAGGACAATAAAATGCTTGTCTTCGACCAGTCGAACCAGCAAAGTGTTAAAACCGGTGATTCCGCCGCCGTGAACAATAGCCTTCTTTCCACCAGGGCCCTTTGTGATAATCCATCCATAAGCGTAATTTTGCAAATAGGGTGTAAACATCTTCTCCTTTTGTTTTGCATCCAGCAGCTTGTTTGTATAAAGTGCCTGATTCCATTTAAATAAATCTTCGACCGTAGAATACAGGGCACCTGCTGCAAAAGGAGGCATCATATGAATATAGGGCGCATTTTGATAACCCTCCAGGGTCTTCTCATAGCCCGATGCCCGGTGGGATAGGATCGTGTGGTGGTGGTCATAACCCGTATTTTTCATATTTACCGGTTTGAATATTCTTTCCGCCAACACGGTCTCATAGATTTTCCCTGTCACCGCTTCGATCACTGCACCCAGCAGGAAGTAACCGGAGTTACTGTATTTGTACTTTGTTCCCGGTTCAAACTCCAGGTCTTTGCTGCAAAATCGCTTGACAAAATCCTTCACATCAAAGGATTTTCCTCTGAGTTCATCCACGAACTCCAATAGATCCGTATAGCTTGGAATACCGGCGGTATGCGTCAACAGATGGTGAATGGTGATTATCTGTCCCGTATCTTTTCGATAGTCATTCAAATAATCGGATAATTTGCCTTGCAGGAAAATTTTACCTTCCGCTACCAACTGCATAATTACCATAGACGTAAATTGTTTTGTCACAGATCCCAGGCGAAATTTTGTATCAGGTGCATTGGGAATATTCCATTCCATATTCGCCAGACCATAACCCTTTTTAAAAATGAGTTTCCCATGTTCCGCAACAAGAACCGATCCATTGAACTGTTTCAGCTTAAAATATTCTGTCATTAACTCATCGATTTTTTCAGCCTTACTTTGTGCAAATAAATCGCCTGTAGATACACCAGTCAACAGGAAAATTAATGCAATAAATATACACAAAAATTTTGGTGTTCCATTTGACATTACCAGCTCCTTTTGTTAAACATGGTTCCTCCCATGAAAAGAAAACCGGAGACCGGAAATAAGAGTCAGGAAAAACAGATAATCCATTTCATCTAATCTTCCGGTCTCTGGTTTTCGTCATTTTTCAATTCCATGAATCCTATATTTAATGAGTCTGGATAATGTCAAATCCTCAAATCCATCGGCCCGCAACCTATTAATATACCTGGGCGTGACACCATGGATGCGGCATTTGACCAGTTCTGATGGGGAGAGATTTTTATATCCCAAAGCTTCCATTTCTAGTATAAACTTATTGGACACTCCATGAATCTTGAATTTTCGTATCTGGGACAATGAGAGATCCTCGAAACCCATGGATCGCACTTCCCGAATGTATTCATCCGTCACACCATGGATGGACAATTGCAGAAGCTCCGATTCGCAAAGATCGGAGTATCCCATATTCTCAAGGCCTTCGACAAACGCCTTGTCCAATCCATGAATCCGGAACTTGGTGAGTCTTGCCAGGTTCATCTCTTCAAAACCCATAGAACGGATCTCCCGAATGTAATCAAGGGAGACACCATGAATACCTAATTTGATCAACCGGGACGTTGAAATATCACTGTAGTCTAAATCATTCAGTCCCTGAACATACACCCCATCCACTTCCATGAGACAGAGTTTGAGCATGCATTTATCCGTGAGCTTCTCCAATCCCTTTTTCTGGAGCAACGATCGGAAGTCTTCGCCAGGATTGAACACAAAATGACCCTTCCCCCTCTTCCCGGTAAAGGTGCCGCTAAAATCGATTGTGCCGGCCTCACGAATGATATTAAATCGCCCATCCTCATCCATTTCCAAATCCGTAAACGCATCCCAGTCAAAATGCTGGGTCCAATCCCATTCTTCGAATCGATCCTCAGGTTCTCGAATGGTCAAACGCAACCTCACCCGATCCCGCAAGATTCTGGCCGACCATCTTCCTTCAATATGATGAATAGTTGTCATTCCCTTTAAAATACAGGGAAGACAGATGCCTAACCCTATGATGATCCGACAGACCACTCGACGACTGCAAACTTCATTTATCATAATATGAAACCTCTTCAATACAATTCTGTGTCATTCCGTGGCATTCTGTGGTAGGATTTTTTATTTTTTCAAAATAAACATATCCCCGTTAAAACCGTCC
>CAZYTI010000058.1:0-10955 GCA_964650065.1 uncultured bacterium | reverse complement strand
CCGTCCCTGGGCCATTCGCATGGTCATGTACCCACCACTGACTTTCACGTTATACGCTTCTTTCAGCGTAATTCCATTGACGATACGGACCGGTATCCCAGCGGCACGCATCAATGCAGCCGAAAGATGCGAATAATTCTGGCAATTTCCCTTCCCTGTGCGAAATGAATACAGGGCATCGTAACTCTGCGGAGGTTGAACGTAAGTCATACGATCGACAATCCAGGCCAGTATTTGTTGTATCGCATCGATTTGTGTCATGGCCATGGATGTCAGGGATTTAGCCTTCCTGACGATTTCAGGATGTGCCGCCGGTACTTGTTTGGTTGGCGTCAAGTACACCTGAACTTCGGGGGGTAAATTCTTTAGAGGAAATGCTGCTTCCGGCTCCAGTGGTTCCAGGTTGGTACGATTGAACGCATCAATGGATATCGTCACCTTGATGCGACGCTTTGGCCACATCCAAATAGCCCTCCTCACTTCGTTGCCGCGTTTGTCCACCGCTTTCTCGATGAATTGAGGATTTTGAGAGAACTTCAAATCAAACGCCTGTATGACTTGATTGTAACTTGGGGAGGTAAATGTTTTCGGGACAACATAACTGAGAATAAGTCTCTTGGTACCATAGGCAGGTACGATCTCCTGCTCCATTGTATATTTTATATGTGAAGTCTGTCCGCCGTTGAGAAGATAATTCTCAGCGAAGCAAGGAAGAGCAATAAAGAGCATTATGGTAATGGCGCTTATTATCTTCATTGCAGCCTCCATCATTGTTTCGTAAACAAATGAACCAAAATGAAATATTCCACAAAAGGCGTCGTCAACCACCCTTATGGCGCCGTTGTTATTATGAAGTGGTAAAACAAATTATATGTGATTATTATGAATAAGTCAAGGAAAAAATTTAATCTCTAGAATAATCCGCTCCCGATAAAGTCATATTTCAATGATTCCGGTATTGAAATGTGGATGCTTTCACAGAACCTATCTCAATTGAACGATTGGCCGTGCCCTCAATTTTCTTGGCCACACGAACGATTACATCGTCTTTGATGGCGATATCCGATTTAAAAGCAGGATTGAGAGAACCGTCGAATATTCGACCGTTCTTAATGATGATGTCATAATCTTGGGATGGTGAACTCTGGCTGTAAATCACCCCTGCCAAAAAGACAACGATCAAAATGAAGAGAAAACGACCTTTGGAATTCATAAAACCTCCGATTTTTAACCATCAATTAAGATTACAAAATAAATTCTGAATCAAGCCCAGAGCGGCGGTCAGGGACCGCCTCTAACCGTGAGGTTGTTTTTAACTCTTAAACAGACCGATACATTCGACTCCAGAATAAAAAACACCCATGGATAGGAGCTGTCCCTGACAGCGGTAGGATTATCAATCTGAGAACTACCCACTCAAATCCGTGAAGAGCCGCCTTTATTTCTCAAGTCCGAGAATCACCCCCAATTCATCCGGATTCAAACGAAAGGCACTACCCTTCCCCCCAAAAAAGCCATGCGCTTTAATCATATGTACACTGAGTTGCGAAAATGTTATTTCTCTTTTCAAATCTTTAATAAAAATCGTGGCCGAAAGTTTGTGATGCAGACCGGGTTCCCCAAAGGGACAGGGTAACATTCCCCGGGCCCATCGAACCTGAATGGTGAATTCATCTTTGTCCACCACACTCTCCAGGCCCTTTTTCCCTTCATCGATCAACCGCTGGAGCTGCACAGCGATATCCTTTCTCCTCAATCCCAATCGGGAGAGTGTCCGTTGGTCTTCCTGAATGATATCATGAATATGGCGGGTATCTTCTCCCAAAAACCCATTTTTTGAAATTGTGCCGGATTCAAATTTTTTCCGAACCAGCTGTTCTTCGGGTAATTCCTTCATCAAATCTCTCCGGGAAACCATTTATCCGATTTAAATCGAATGCCACCAAGGCTCTAAGACACTAAGATTATGTAATTTAGATGAACAATGATAAATAAATGCACTTTTTTGATTTGCTTTATATGAACTTAATTTTTTTATTTTTCAATACTTTGTGCCTTTGAGTCTTTGTGGCGATGAATTAAAAAAATCCCGATCATGCAAATGGATCATAAAAAATACGATCGCCGGAAATGCCGTTGGCATCGAAAATATGGACACAGGCATTGATCATACCCGGACTGCCACAGAGATAACCGTGTGTTTTCGAATTATCATTGGCTTTCAAATAATGTTTTAGGGGTAAGGTAATCAGACCGGTTTCGCCTGTCCATTGATCGTCCGGCTCCGGCTGGGAATGGACAGGGACATAGGTAAAATTGGGTATAACCTGTTGCAGTTGCAACACCTCTTCCTGATAAAAGAGATCCCGTTTCGTCACGGCTCCAAAAAAGTAGGTGACTTTTCTCTCCATTTTCTTCTTTGCAATATCTTCGAGAAGGGAGGCCATGGGCCCCATACCAGACCCCCCGGCAACCATGACAATCTCGCCATCTCCCTCATGTAAGCGAAAATCTCCCATTGGACCGGTAAATTGAACCTCATCCCCTTCATTGATATGACAGTGAACCCAGGTTGTGCATATCCCCTCTGGGATAAGGCGAATCATTAAATTGATATGATTTCTCTCGGAACTGGACGATGCGATGGAATATGCCCTCGAGGCGACTTCTGTCACTTTATCATAGGGTTTACTCTGTAATTGAACGTATTGACCGGCGGTAAAATTGATATCATCCGGCTCCAGCAGTTTCAACCGTACCAGTTTGATGTCATAGGTGAGATCTCGAACAAGAGCGACCTCTGCCGTAAACGCTTTAATGTTAAAAAGTTCATTGGGAATTTGGATGAAAACATCTTGTTTTACTTTTACCTGACATGCCAGGCGTTTTTTTGTTTTTATTTCTTCATCTGATAAAAGAGGCGCTTCCGTTGGTAACAAGGGGCCCATACCATCTGTCACTTTACATTTACAGTATCCACAAGAGCCCTTTCCCCCACATGCGGATGGTAAAAATATTTTTTGGCTATTCAGAGTGGATAGGAGTGTAGACCCACCGGGTACAGTGAGGAGTTTTTCATCGTTGATGGTGATTTTACACTCACCATAATTGGAAAAGAAATGCTCGGCAATGACCAACAGTAAGGCCAAAACGCCGTTTATTCCGGCAATAATAAATACAGTGAGAAAAATATTAGATACCATTGAAGTATGATCGCCTTATTGGATTTGAACGATACCTGAAAAACCCACAAAAGCCATAGCCATAATGCCTGTAATGATAAGGGCAATGCCTGGTCCCCGTAGAGGTGGCGGTATCTTTTGTTCATTCAGTTTTTCTCTAATCCCGGCCATCGCTAGAATAGCCAAAAACCAACCCAATCCACTTCCGGCACCAAAAAGGACACTCTGAATAAAGGAATATTTCCGGATCACCATAAAAAGGGATACACCTAAAATGGCACAATTCACGGTGATTAAAGGGAGGAAAATGCCTAAATTAATATAAAGCGGTTCGGAATAGCGTTCAATGAACATCTCCAGCAACTGTACCACTGCTGCTATGACCACGATGAAAACGATATATCTTAAATACGCCATCCCCCAGGGAACCAGAATAAGGTAATACACAAAATAATTTATTGCCGAGGTAATCGTCAAGACAAATGTGACGGCCAATCCAAGACCTATGGCCGTCTTTATCTGTTTCGATACCGAGAGGAAAGAACACATTCCCAAAAAATAGGTCAATAGAACGTTGCCTGTAAAAATGGCGGCAAAAAAGATTACCCAGGGAGACAGATTTTCCATTGTACTTCAGGACCTCTTACTATCAATGATTTGCTTTTCTCATCATGAAAGAATTTCCAACCCAGATGAACAAGGCCAACATAAAAAAACCGCCCGGTGCCATGATCATAAGGGCCCATTGGGTCCACCCATCAGAAACACCCAGACTTTTCATGAATGGATCCAAAACGGGCAAACCCAATATGGTTCCAAAACCCAGCAGTTCCCGAAAAAATGCAATCACCAGGAGCACCCACGAATAACCTAAACCGGACATGACACCATCTAAAAATGCAGCCGAAGGTTTGTTGGAAGATGCAAAGGCCTCCATTCTTCCCATAATAATGCAATTTGTTATAATTAAACCCACATAGGGCCCCAGGGCCTTACTGATATTCGGTACGTACGCCTTCAGTGATATATCGACGATAACAACAAAACATGAAATCACCAGAACCTGGACCATCATTCGAATCCGGGGAGGGATAATGTTTCTAAGCAATGATATGATCAACGCTGAAAATGCAGTCACAAAGGTCAGCCCTAATCCCATGATCAGCGTATTGAGAAAAATATTCGTCACCGCCAATGTGGAGCATATACCCAAAATCTGTACGGTTACCGGATTATTTTTCAAGAGGTCGTCTTTGATGATTTCAATTGCTTTTTTTGTCATATTATTTGTCTTTGGAGAGGCTTCCCAATCAATCCGTATTATTTACAAATAATGCCACCAAGGCTCTAAGACACTAAGATTATATAACTTATAATAAAGACATACACTTTTTCGATTTGCTTAACAGATTCCTTATCTTTTTATTTTTCAATACTTTGTGCCTTTCCTGCCCGCAGCAGGCGGGGAGTCTTTGTGGCTATAATTTGTTCTAGCTATATTATCATTTATTCTGAATAAGCTTCATCTGATTTTCTCTCAATAACAATAAATAAAATGACAGATCCGTATTCACCATTTTCAGAACCCCGTTGCAGGTTTGAGTGGCACCCGTGATGGCCTGAATGGCACTGGTCGGTCGATCCAGGTTTGTTCTCTCTTTTTTACTCATCATCGTCACAACCGTTTGATTCTCTTCTCTATCGAAGAATCCTTGCAGATCGAGCCCCCGAAAAAAATACTTGAATTCTTTTTCTGTAATTCTGGCACCCAGACCCGGTGTTTCGACCTGTTCAGTGAAATCGATCCCAATCATTCGGGTCAAATCTGATGAAATGACAGCGAATGCTGCGATTGCCCCCCATAATCCCCTCCCTCTCAACGTGAATCCGTATCCATCGATCTCCCGATCGCTGTTGAGAATGAGGTGAATTTGTACCGAATCCTGCAATGACAAAAAACTGTTCTTTAAATATCTTTTTTGACTGGGGGTAATCGGCAGTGTCACGCGTTCCATCCGTGCCTCGACCATTTCTAAAAGGTCCCCTTCGTCCCATACAATATCGAATGTTGTGCAGCTGGAAGACAAATCCGTCTCGTGTACGCCTTCGGGAAAGATGTTGCATGCATACAGGATCGACCGAATCTGCCGAATTTCTTGATTCCTGGCAATTTTCTCCAGCGAGATCTCATTGACAAAAGCCAACACCGAAATAAATACGGCCGTGATCACAACCATGAAAACAATGGTAAAAATTCCTTTTCTCATTCCATCTTCCCCCGATTACCCAAAGTTTTAACACCATGATCCATGAGTGGTGCGAACATGTTACCCAACAATATAGAAAACATGAGTCCACCGGCAAAAAGGGAAAATGAACGGATGATATTCGTCAAAATCGCAATGAAGGTACCGTATATCCACTGAGCGCCTTTTGTCTTGGGCGCAGACACCGGGTCTGTGACCATGAAGAACCCACCCAACACGGCACCACCCGACAACACCCCATAGAGCAATCCCGGAGCCAAATGAGGCACGGTGAAGTGGAGAATGACCTGCATGATCATATAGGCACCGAAGAAACCAACGACCAATCTCCATTTGGCAATTTTCTTGATGAGGAGATAGAGACCACCGATGAGTATTAATACTGCAGAGGTTTCACCCAACGATCCACCCCCGATGAAGACCGTTTCGCCCAACTTCACAAAGGTCCCATTGACGTTTCCAAAGAGTAGTTTCCCGATGGTGGGCAGTATTTCCGCCCCGGCACGGTATGCATGGGAAGGCGTTGCCGTAGTAATTGCGGAAAGCGCATCGCCGATCGGGGTAAACCGCCATACGGCAAAACCGGCCGGAAAATCGGAGAAATTTGCTGCAGGTATCCAACGGGCCGTCATATGGATGGGAAATGTGATATAGATGAATGCACGTCCTACCATGGCAGGATTGAATACATTGGCACCAAATCCGCCAAAAGCCATTTTACCAAAAGAGATGGCTAACACCGCACCGAGGACAACCATATAAAAGGGAATGGTCGGAGGAAGTACCAGACCGAACAACATGCCCGTGACAAAAACGGCTTCCGATACCCTCCCCAGATGCTACCGGACAAACATCCATTCGGTCATCGTACAGGTCACGACGGAAAGGGTGACGATAAACAGACTCACCCAACCAAAGAAGAAAACAGCACCGAGCAAAGGGGGAATCAAACAGAGTACGACTTTCCTCATCGGAAGTTGTTTTTGAAATATAATTTTCATGTAATTATAATTTGGTCTGCCGTTTTTCACGAAGGCCAGGACTCGGAAAATCCCGGCCAATCACTTATATTGTACACATCTTGGGATTAAGTTACAAGTATATTTTTATTTAATTTGTTTATTTCCATTTAGTTATATAAACTTAGACTTGCCTCCCCGCCTTCCTTTTTGCTAAATATCTTTGTCCGGCTTTTCATAAAACTTTTGACACTACAAGGGGAGACTTAACTTCTTGATAATTATAATGTCTGAAAAATGCCCTTATGCGAGTTTGTTCTATAATATTTCTATGACCATTAAATGAATTCTTATTCAATTTCTTAATTACCCACAATAATCCGTGATGAACCAAAAAAAGGATCAATTCATGTAATTTTTCAATCCATTGGTTAACGTTTGATAAACTTCCCTATTTCATATAAAAAGACTGGTCTGAGCCTCTTTTGTTTCTTTCACATACATGCCCACAGCACCAAATTCATCAATCAAAGTGACATCGAGTTGTTCTTTTTTGATGCCCATGACCTCCATGGGGATTTCTTTCTTGGATGCCCCATGCGTCCCTTTCACCTCGATCACCTGGCCGCTTTTGGATTTCCTGACGGCTTTTCTCATTTCAACGAGGGGGATCGGGCAGGTTTCTCCGACAACATCAACAATGACATCGGATTGAGTTGATTCATTCATTTTCCCTCCTATTTTAATGAAAATCATGATCCTAAATTCAACCTCAAAATACAGTTATTGCATTTCCAAAACCTTCTCTGAGGTCCGAACTGCCATCCGGGCTTCCGATATAAGTCTGGGGCTGACACTAATGCTTTTGATGCCGAGTTCCATAAGTTTTGGAATATACCGTGGATCACCAGCCAATTCTCCACAGACCGAAAGAGGACGTCCGAATTCTGAAGCAGCCCTGGCAATTTCACCTATCAGAGACCAGAACACGGGTCGATCGGGATCGTAATCCCCGGATACCAGATCATTATTGCGATCTACAGCAAAAAGATACTGAATTAAATCATTGCTCCCGATGGTGCCGAAATCAGCTACCCCGAGTATCTCCCGGGCCTGCAAACATGCCGAAACCACTTCGAACATCACACCGTGCCGGATTTGTCCCGGAGGTAAATCCAAAACGGCCTGATTGAACAGATCTTTCAGTTTACGGAATTGAGCTAAATCAACAATCATGGGATAGATGACATTGATTTGACCATATTCTGAAGCCCTGGTTAGGGCACGTGCCTGGGTTTTCAGAATATCGGGGCGTGCCAGCAGAAAGCGACTCCCTCTGCGACCGAGATAAGGATTTTCTTCTTTGGGAATATTCAGAAAGGGAAGATCTTTATCTCCCCCCACGTCGATCAAACGAATATGAACAGGCCGTCCGTCCATAGACTTCACCAGGTTGGAATAGCGCTCAACCTGTTCCTCCTCATCTAAAATCTGTCCAGCGGCCATAAATTCAAATTCCGTGCGATAAAGGCCGATACCCTCAGCCTTCATTTCTTTTGCCACGGCAACCTCACTGACCAGACTGATGTTTGCCATGACTTTCAGTCCTGGAACGGGATCTTCGACATGGGAAGTGCCGCCCGTCTCATTTCGTTGTGAAGTCAACCGTGAGCGTGTCTCCTCACTGGGCCAGACTATCACCTCACCGGTCTCACCATTGACCATCACCTCCGTTCCACAGGAAATCAAACTGTGTATATCTTTAATTCCGCTCACTGCCGGGATACCCAGGGCCCGGGCGATGATTGCGGCATGGGAAGTCATCCCTCCTTTTGCAGTGATGAAACCCGCAGTATGTTGTGTGTCCAACATTAAAGCCATACTGGGTGTCAGCTCTTCGGCGACGACGATGCGGTCCCGGCCCCGCTGACAATGCTCCTCACCCGAACATTGTAATGACGGATTCATGTTGCCCAACACATCTAACAATCGTCGCTTGATCTCCCCGATATCGGTAGCCCTCTCTTTGATATATTCATTGTCCACTTCCGACAACCGCAGTTCATAGGCATCGAGGGTGAGTTTGATTGCCTCCTCGACATTGGAATGGTCTTTTTCAATGGCCTGGATGATTCGCTGTTGAAGTGTCCTGTCCTCGAGTATCATTTTTTGAGCGGAAAAGATTTCGGCCTCGGCAGAGCCGATACGCTGGGCCACCTCCCCTTTCAGAACATCCAGTCGATCCGCTGCTATCTCGACAGCTCGTCGCAAGCGTGCCTTCTCTTTTTCCACTCCCTCTCCACTCACCTTGTAAATGGGTAAGTTACTATGCCTCCTCTCGTTGAAAAGGCATACCTTTGCAAAGGTGATACCGTTGCTGATGGGTATTCCCGAAAAGCGTGTTTCGGTCTTGTATTTCAACTCAGTGTTCATGATTATGCTCATTCTCTTTTTCTTGAGGACCGAAATAACTGGTCCTGAATGATTTCAGAAGTGAACGCAAATCATTGACATGCTCCAGATCGGTCGTTTGCTTTGTCTTCATGGCAGATATGAGCATTTCATGGAGTATATTCAGTTTGTTAATGTACTCCTTATATTTGTCGGCTTCCTGAACTTCGACCGGTTTGACTCTCTGAGTCATGAAATATTGGCTCACGATCACTTGTATTTCATCGGCGTGTTGCTCTTTATTATTCACCCAACGCACCAACTGATTGTAATTGATATTCCTTTCTTTTGAAAGGTCATTGATCATGTTTATGGATTTTTCAATTGTCTTGATGTGCTCTTCAATCATTTCACACCGCATCTTGTCATTATAAATGCCGCAGGGAATTTCGCAATGCGAAAAGAGTGACTGAACAAACGGAAATACACTCAAGAGTATCACGGCAATGATGATTCGATTTTTCACATTTCCATTTGATTTATATTTAATCATGACTCACACCTCCTTTATAACTTTTAAATAAAAATCTCATGGTTATCCTTCGATATCCATTTTTTGATCATGTTCTGACGATACATCTCAACACTGTCTGAACCGATTGAGAGATTTGATGCGATCTCCTCGGGTGTTTTCCCTGCTGCCAGGTGTTGAAGGACCTCCTTTTCGAGTTTTTCGATGAAAGCAGGGCTCGATTGATCTTCGTCGGGAAGACGACTGATGAAGTCCTGAGCAATAACGGATTCGACACCTGGACTCAGGTAGGTTTGTTGATTGTAGACGGCTCGAATAGCGGTGCACAGCTCATCAAACGCACAGTCCTTCAGCAAATAACCCGATGCACCCGCTTTCAGCATACCTAATATAAACCGTCTCTCCGAATACATGGAAAGGGCAATGAGTTTGACCGAAGGTACCGTATGGACAATCTGATGAGCAGCATCGATCCCGTTTAACTCCGGCATGCTGATGTCCACAACGGCCACATCCGGGATTAAATTTTCAACCAATTGGATGGCCGTCCTTCCATTGTCGGCCACACCAACCAGTTCCATGTCTTCTTGTTTTTCCAGCAAACCTCTCAGACCGTCTCGTACGATCTTATGATCATCTGCCAGAACGATTCTTATTATCATACCTTCAATAAAAACAAATATGAGAAATAATCAATCGGGAAGTTCCTGATATTAAACTTCAAAAAACCTGAGAGAAATTGAGTGGATGTTTTCGTGTAATTTAATTGGGTAAGACCGATGGGGGGGATAAACTCTATCCATCACGCTGCGAGCCTCGTGTAATGGTGAAGAAGAATTAAAGATCCGTTAATCCCTCACGGATGGCGCTGATCGCGCAGGATATTCCAAAGTGTCCAAGAAGGTCTGACATATCCACACTCCTTATCTTTTAATCAATATATCACATCCATCTTTATCTTTTAACTTAAAAGAATATTTCATTAACTGGGGGAAAGGTTCATCTGTTGATAGATATAAATTTCCATCATTGTCAAATTTCGGCATACGCGTCCACCTTGTATCAAAATATCTGGCAATGGGTATGGATAATAACCATGTACCTGATTTATCGAATATATCAAGAATTTGATCTACCTTCTTACCTTCTTGTAATCCTTTTGGCTGTGGCCATTCATTAACTAAAACTATTATATACTCGCCACGATAAGTAACTATATCCCTAATACCACCTTGAGGACAAATGTAGTAATTTCCTGTCTTTGTAGAACGGGTTCTTGTTGGAGGTCTTAAGAATGGTGCTTTTCGTGAAAAGTTTGTTATTAGTTTTCCATCAGAAGAAAATATAGAAATTTTGTATGGAAAATAATCAGCATACAATATATTTTTTTTACTATCAAATTCAATTGAGCCACAATTCCCTGATTTAGCAACTAGTAAACTATCCTTGGATCTTGTACCAAATGCATTGATTAATTTGTTATTCATAAGATCAATGATTTGGACAGGGGGTGTATTATAGATTAAAAGCCCTAGAACATAAGCTACGCCTTCAGAAATTAAGAATTTTCCCGGACGGAGAGTTTTAATCATGGTCATGTTTAAAAATTCCCCTTCTGGGCTGA
>CAZYTI010000057.1:0-11041 GCA_964650065.1 uncultured bacterium | reverse complement strand
TGATTGTAGCACGTTGTTGAGTTCCGGAGAAAATATCTTGATCTATCCGGAAATGGGTAGGAATCCAGAAGGCTTGGGTGAGTTTAAGTCATGGGCGGCAGAGGTGGCTATCGCTCAGCAGGTTCCTGTTGTACCCTGTTATTTATATGGGACCACGCGTGGTCAATTTGGAGCCAAACAGCTCATTGTCGGCGAACCGATACTTCCTCAAGAAGATGTCATCAATTTTACAAAATCACTCAGGAGTGCGGTGTTAAATTTAAATCCGGATATTGAAAAGGGTGAATAGAGGATGATTTTGATAACAGGTGGTACGGGATTTATTGGACGACATGTTGTCCGGGTTATCAGGGACAGCGTGAATGCAAAGGCGATCCGTATACTTTTGATGGAATCGGAGCGAGACAAGCAGACCGAATTTCCCGGGATGCAGGTTGTTTTTGGTGATCTCTCTAGTGAGACAACAGTTGCGAAGACCGTATCCGGGATCGATACCATCATCCACTTGGCCGGCAAAAATATTGATCATGATGGGACTGGATTTACACAGGTCAATATCGACGGAACGCGTCATTTATGCAATGCAGCCGCTGCTCACGGCGTGAAAAAAATGATCTATGTCAGTTCGGTGGGTGTTTATGGGCATCACAGTCATCGTAACACAGATGAGACGACACCAGTCAAACCCGATACGGCTTTTTCCAAATCCAAGGCAGAAGCAGAGAAGATCATATTGGAACATCACAGCAGGGGAGATTTACAGGGAATCATCCTGAGACATCGATTCGTGTATGGTGAAGGAGATGAGCATGTTGTGCCTCGGATGATGAGAGCGGCTGAGAAATATCCGTTTCTCATCAATAGAGGACGTGCGAGAGTATCGCTGGTACAGGTGAATGAATTCGCCGATATTACGGGTCGCTTTGCTTTAAAGGGCCTCCCGAAGGATGATTCTCCCATCTATCACGTCACAGACGGATTCCCTATCAGTTATCACGATATCATCATGACGATCTGCAATGCCTATGGTTTCCACCGGCCCGAGAGATCGATACCTTTCTGGTTGTTGTATGGTCCGGTTCGCCTTTACGAATTCATCAGGCGCGTCGATCCAGAAGCCACTAAATCATCCCTCTCTTCATTGCGATTGAAACTTGTGGGTCAGGATAATTATTATTCCAATCATAAACTTCGACAGCTTTTTCCGAATTATACATTTACACCATTTAAAGAGGCCTTTCCAGCGTTGGTGGGGTATTATGCCAGGTATAGGTAGAATATAAATATGGAGAATTGAATGGCGAATAGAGTCGGACTGGTTACCGGAGCTTCTTCGGGTATCGGCTGGGCAGTGGCTGTGGAAATGGCGAGACATGATTATGATCTGGTACTCATTGCCAGACGTAGGGACAGGCTGGAAGCATTGAAAAAAAGTATTGAAGATGAATGCAAGGGTCAGGTTATTGTCAATGTCTGTGACATAAGAAAAACAAAAGACATGGTAACTATCATACATGATGCACACGCACAACTGGGACGCATCGATGTGGTCGTTGCCAATGCCGGCTTTACCATACCCGGACGATTCGACAGTTTGAATGTGGATGATTATAAAAATATTTTCGATACGAATTTTTTCGGTATGTTGAATACCATTTATCCGGCGTTACCCGCCTTGGAAGAGAGTAAAGGAACGATTATGATTATGGGCAGTATTTTGGGTGAATTTGGTATCATGGATCGTTCCTCGTATGCTTCCACCAAGTTCGCCTTGCGTGGTTTTTACGAATCGGTTCGTTATGAACTCAAAGAGAGGGACATATCCCTGATGCTGGTGGAACCGGGTTTTGTGAAGACCGAACTCCGTTTTATGGATAGGAAGGGGAATCGCACCAAGGTCGTGACCGATAAGGTCAAGAAAAAAACCTCCCACTCCATTGCTGTGCCCCCAGAAGATATCGCCAAACAAGTTGTCAAAATATTGACGAAACATGGCTTTCGTAAGAAGATTTTGACCGGTCATGCAAAAGTACTGGCGTTTTTGAACTGGCTTCTGCCAGGCCTCTTACCTCATTTCATTTATAAACATCGGGAATTTGTCAGGAGGAAGGTGGTTAAATGAAACGACCCTGACGGGTATTCATTCTGATTGTTTACATATTACATACCCGAAAGGGTGTAATTTCCATAAAGATTACTTGACATTATACCCGATGAAAAAAAACGAGAGCTGAGCCGACTGATGGAGGAAAGGTTTGAAAGGTTAAAATTTGAGCAATAAATGATCCAATGAACCGTTTTCTTTAATAGAACATCACGTGCTGTCATTACTCATGTTCTCTTTCAATGGTATGGAGTCAATGACTGAATAAATCAAAACAGGAGGACAGAAAAATGAAGACGATTATTTTTAGATCCACGATTGTACTGCTTCTGTCCGTGGGTTATTGTCTTACATTCGCTCAAGAAGATGTGACTATTGTTGCACCGACATCGGAAGCGGCCGAAGGCCTGGATTTAGAGGCAGTCAGTGTGCTATTCAAAGACTCGGAAGATCTGGAGGCCTTTGAAAAAGCGATCAACGATCCTGAAACGGGCGTGAACAATCTTGACTTGGATGAAAATGGTGAGGTTGATTTCATCCGGGTTGTGGAGGAGGTTGCAGATGACACCCATGTCATCATCCTTCAGGTTCCATTTGGGGAGGATGAATTTCAGGATGTGGCAACCATTGAAATCGAGAAGACCGGTGATGAGGCATATAATATGCAGGTTCATGGGAACGAAGATATCTACGGCCCCAATTATTATATGACACCTACCGTTGTACACATTCATACCTGGCCCATTATTGCCCGTATCTACGGTCCCGCATACCGGCCGTATCGATCGAGGACCTATTGGGGGACCTATCCGAGATGGTGGAAACCGTACCGCCCGGTGACGGTCCGTGTCTATCGGACACGCACGGGACGATACCGTACAAGAACCGTTTTCACCGTGACCAAAACACCCAGAGTACGGACCGTTCATAAGGTGAAATATAAGCCCCGGTCCTCAAAGGTGGTCGTCAAGAAAAGAGTCGTGCGTCCCGCTCGCCGGCGTAAAAAGTAAAAATAGGGATTAAATAATAACAAAGGTTAATAACAGGAGTTGATCTTTGAAAATGAAGAAGGTAACCATGGATTCTGGTTACCTTCTTCAGATAATTCAATGTATTACTTCCTGACCCTCACGGGATAGGGTGGACGCTTCAATTTTTTCGGTGGATTCTTCTCGAGTTCTTCCAGGATTACTTCAATGGCCTTCTCCAATTGGGGATCATGTCCTGCGATGACTTCAGCGGGCCATTGCTCCACTTCGATGTCCGGCGGAACACCTACATTTTCAACCACCCAACCATCTTCCGACCAGATGGCAACGTTCGGTGCGCTTACATAACCCCCATCCATGAGTATCGGAAATCCCAGTGTTCCGACCAGACCTCCCCAAGTCCGTTTCCCAATGAGCATTCCCAGTTTAAATTTTCGGAACATCCAGGGCAGCAAATCACCTCCTGAACCTGCCGTCTCATCGATGAGCATGACCTTGGGCCCCTGAATCGAGGCATTGGGGGTTTTGAGATCCGCACAGTATCGCATATTCCAATAAGATGTGAATGGGCGTCGCAAAATGTCGATATAATAGTCTGCCACCTGCCCGCCTCCGTTGAAACGTTCGTCCACGATGATGGCATCCTTGTGAACTTGTGGGAAGAAGTATCGCTTGAAATAAGTGTGTCCCTGATTCGCTGTATTCGGTACGTAGACATAGGCGACCCGGCCATTGGTGGCCTTGTCCACCTTTTTTATGTTACCTTCAACCCAGTCGCGGTTCCTCAGAGAGGCCTCGTTGGCTATAGGAACGACGTCTACAGTGCGGGCACCGGTTCCATTGGGATTGGGTCCGACGGTTATTTCGACGATCTTGCCGGAAGTATTCTCAAACCGGATGAATAGATTGTCAGGGGGACTTAAATCCTGGCCGTTCACGGCCAGGAGGTACTCACCTTCTTTTACATCCACTCCGGGTTCGGTCAAGGGCGAACGGAGGTCGGGATTCCAGTTCAGGCCACCGAAGATTTTCTTGAATTGGTAACGCCCATCCTCGATAACATATTCGGCGCCCAACAAACCGCCGGGAATCCTGTCGGGATTATTATAGAAGTCACCGCCGCCAACCCGGTGATGACCCACGGCCAGCTCACTGCACATCCATTGAATCACGCGATTAAGATCGTTACGACATGAAAGATGTGCCAGGAAAGGTGAGTATTTTTTTCGCATGGCTTTCCAGTCTGCGCCGTGGAAATTGGTGGCATAAAAATAATCACGGTTGATACGCCATGCCTCGTCAAAGATCTGATTCCATTCGTTTCTGGGATCGATTCGGACCTGGATCGCATCAACATTTAATTTTCCCTCGTCCGGCTTCTCTGATCCGGAGGATGGGACGATACTCCAGGATCTGTTGGATGTATAGAGGATTTTTTTCTTATCTTCGGAAATCCAGTAGGCGTTTACCTTGGGAAGAATGACTTTATCTTCTCGTTCCTCAAGGTCATACTTGTGAAGCTTCGTATCCCCTCGAGCAGTGGGATGTTCGAGGTAATAAATGTGGCCCTCCTCTCCGACCTGTAGGTTGGAATAGTTGGCTGCCTCCACGGGTAAACACAGGATGTGGTGATTCAGATCCCCGAAATCGATGGTGAATTCATCTTCTTTTTCATCTTTTTCCTTCTTGGATTCTTCCTCTTTGGTTTCTTCTTTTTCATCCTTCCCCTTTTCCTCATCGCTCTCCCTAACCAGAGGTGAAGGGATATCATTGCGCAGGGTGGCCAGATAGATGGAGCTGGTCATACGCATGTCCGCATTGGACATGGCAAACCAATTTTTAACCGGACCCGCATCGGTGGATCCCAAGAAATAAAGATATTTTCCGCTTTTATCAAAAACGGGATCGGACACTTCACTCAGACCATCGGTGATGGGATAGGACTTGTTTTCTTTTAGGGAATAGACATATACCCTCTGGATAAAGGCTTCGGTGTGCCGGGTATAGACAATCCATTTGGAATTTGGAGACCAATTACCCCGTGCGGGTCCGAAGGGACCCACACCATAGTGATATTCGGTGGCGATCTTTTTAATCGATCCCGATTTTATATCGATCCAGTAGAGCGATCTGGCATTATCGGTGAAGGTGATCTTCTTGCTGTCGGGAGACCAGACCGGATTGGCATAAAAACCCGAGCCATTCAATTTGAGTTTTTTTACTTCACCCTTTCCATCCTGCGGCTGAATATGAATCCGGTACTCGCCGGATTCATCTGAGAAATAGGCTATATTTTTCCCGTCCGGCGACCAGATGGGTGATCTCTCATGCATGCCGGTTGAATGGGTCAGATTGCGGGGATCCCCCTTTTCTGCCGGAACCGTCACAATTTCACCTCTGAATTCGAAAACGGCCCGGGCACCCGAAGGAGAGATCGACCCATTCCGTATATATTGTCCTCCTTTCACATACCGAGGTCGTAGTTCCAGCAGGTCGGCAGCTACTCCAATTTTCACTCTCTCGCTCTGGTTGTTCGCAGGATTAAACAGGTGGAGATGTCCTGCCTGTTCGTAAATGATTCTATCCATCCCCAGGGAGGCATCCAAAATGGGAAAATCGGTGTTGTAGGTAAGCTGACGGATGACCTTGGTCCCGGTGTCGTAAGAAAACAGGTTGAACTCGCCGTTTCGGTCTGACCGGAAAATGATCGTGTCTCCCATCCAGATGGGATCGGTGTCGTTACAGCGTCCCTCGGGTTGGGGAATTTTTTCGACCGAATGATCGTGAAACGTATAAAGCCAGATTGTGGTCACTCTGCCGCCCCGATAATTTTTCCACTGAAGGAAGGGCTCGCTCAGAGGTGTATAGGCCATTCTTTTTCCATCAGGCGAATATTTAGCTTTGTAGGCATTGGGGATCTTCAATTTTTCAGGATATCCTCCCTGTATGGGCACGGTAAAGAGCTGTGTGTAGCGTCGGGTGAAAACGGATCGCGGAGAACGGAAGAGTACGGCCGATCCATCCGGTGTGAAGTCACAGACGTTGTCGGAAGTGGGATGAAAGGTCAGGCGTTTAGGGATCCCCCCCTTAACCGACATTATGAAGACATCCGTATTGCCATCGTACTGGGCATCGAATGCGATCCACTTTCCATCCGGAGAAAATATAGGATTGCGCTCCACACCATCATCCGATGTAAGACGACGGACGTTGGTCCCATCTATATTCGCAATCCAAAGGTCTCCGGCATAGACAAAGGCAATGTGGCCTGAGCTCATGGCCGGGTCACTCAACAGCTTGGTGTCGTGGATGTCGATTCCATCGGCCCAAATTTGGAGGCTGAAGATGAAAATCATCATCATGAAAAACAGGAATACGTGCTTTTTCATTGTTTTCTCCTTTTCATTTTTTACGTAGTGTCAAAAATTAACCACAGAGGGCACAGAGAAATGAATAATATTATTTATGGTACACAATAAATTCTAGATTTTCTTATTCATCCATTGAGTGCAGTGCAAAGTACGATTTTCCCTCTGGTGTGACCCACTCTATTTTCTTCCAGCGCCTTGCGAGCTTCGCTGAGGGGGAGTACTCTGTCTATGTGGGGCCGAAGATGGCCCGAATCGACCAATTTTGTGATCTCAGTGAGCCGGGTCATGTTGGCGGTGATGCTCAAGTATTCGGCTTTTAGACCCTTTTCGGCAGCTGTTATAAAGACTTCCGGATTCCTCTTCAAGGAGACGAGAAAGCCATCCTTTCTGAGGACATTTATTGAACGCCGTCCCAGCTCACCTCCAAACGGATCCAGGACAATATCGACATTCTTCACGACATCTTCAAATTTATATCTGTTGTAATCTATGATCACGTCAACACCGATGCTGCTCAGGAAATGTTTGTTATTGTCCGATGCCGTGCCATAGATGTAAGTTCCCTGCCACTTGGCTAATTGGACGGCGATATGACCGACACCACCGGCAGCGGCGTGAATGAGTATCTTTTGGCTGGGATGAATTTGTGCCACATCGAATAAGGCCTGCCAGGCAGTCAGTGCAGCAATTGGCATTGCGGCGCTCTCGATATGGTCGATGGACTTGGGTTTATGAGATATCTGATTGATATTTGCCTTTGCATACTCGGCGAATGCGCCTGCCGGTGTGGGGAAGAGCATCCCGTAGACAGAATCACCCTCTTGAAATTTAGTAACGGTTGATCCAACAGATGCAATGATACCAGAAACGTCGAAACCGGGAGTCCATGGATATCGCCTATTCGGATCGTCTCTTTCCATCATCTGCCAGTCTGCCGGATTGACACCTGCCGCATGTACACGGATGAGAACCTCTTCATCCATTAACTCCGGAAGAGGCGCTTTCTCGTAAGAGAGTCCATCGGGGCCAGAAGGAGTATGTGTGCGTACAGCCATCATCTGTTTGGGCTTGAGTAGCACCGGAACGCACCTTATTTTCTTCAATTGTTGGCGAGTATTCACCAAGATAGATAAAAATATAAATGACCTAAAACTTGTTAATGACCATAACTCCCACGGAATTGAATTGATCCATCGTCACGAGTTCATTTAAAGATTCCTCAAGTGTGATTGTCTTTCCGATCAATCTTTCCGGATGTAATTTGCCGGTATTGATCATTTCCAGCAGGCCTTTATATTCATGGGCTTGCATACCGTGGCTTCCCAGAATTTCCAACTCTTTTGCAATGACTTTATCCATAGGTATGGATGGATGGCAATAATCGGCCACCATGAGACCAACTTGGATATGTTTTCCCCGCTTTCTCAAGTTGGCAATGGAATTGAAACATGTGGTGGGATTGCCCAGGGCATCCATGGATATGTGGGCCCCGCCATGGGTGATGTCTATAACTGATTCTACGACATTATCGATTTCACTGGCGTTTATGGTGGCCACGGCACCGATAGTCTTGGCAAAGTCTAATTTTTCTTTTTTAATATCGATGGCAATCACATTGGAACCCAGGGCATTGGCAATCATAATGGCTGAGAGACCAACGCCACCGCAGCCGTGGACGGCAACCCATTGGCCGGCCGATACCTTACCCTGGGCAACGAGCCCACGAAATGAGGTGATGAATCGACACCCGAGGCTCGCCGCAGCCACGAAATCGATGGCATCGGGCAGGTGAACCAGATTGATGTCGGCACGATCTATGGCCACATACTGGGCAAAGGAACCCCAATGGGTGAATCCCGGCTGGAACTGATGATCGCAGACTTGATGGTTACCTGAGAGACATTGGGAGCAGGTCCCACATCCGCAGACAAAGGGGAGGGTCACTCTATCGCCCGTTTTCCATGGGGTAACCTCTTTTCCCACCTCCTCAACAACACCGGCCAGCTCATGACCCGGTACATGGGGTAATGTAATGTCAGGATCGTGACCCTTCCACCCGTGCCAGTCACTCAAGCAGAGGCCCGTACTCTCCACACGAATAACGACACCATTCTTCTCCGGTGCCGGATCAGGCACATTTTGAATGGTTAATGGGTTTTCGAATGCTTCATAGACGGCTGCTTTCATGGTGAATTTTCTTTCTGTTTTTAATGGGTATTGAGAGTCTTTTATTTTCTATTTGATCAATCTTAAATCCACAATGATTGGATCTCTCGATCTAAATGAGTCATTTACTTTTGAACTTCCAGGAAGAAAGTACGGTCTTCCTCTTTTTTGGAAACCACTTTAAATCCTATGTCTTCGGCACACTTCACATAATATGTCAAATCGTGATCCTCATTCGGTAACCGGACACCATAACCCGTACGGACCTTTTTTTGAGGCAAGTGAATGGTCAAGGGCACCAGCACCCTTTCTTTGGTTGAATCCGGAGGTTTAGGAATAATGGCATCCCAGATGAGAAATTTGCCCCCGGATTTGAGGACCCTGAATACTTCTTGAAACACCTTACTATGATCGCTGCCATTAATGTACATCAATGTAAAAAATGCAGTGGCCGTGTTGAATGTGTTGTCGAGAAATTTCAGATCCCTTGCATCCATGATGATTTTCAGTGCACCATCTGGAGCTTCGAGCAATTCACTTTTGAGGATATCAATGGCAATTACCTGGCGCCCTTTCAATCTGCCAATGGTCCCTTCGCCACCCCCTCCGATGGCCAATATATAACCATCGGCCTTAAAATCATCGAGTGTGACATGCTGTCTTTCGAACCGTATCACACGATTTTGAGCAGGAGCGATTATCACGAAGCTCAATGAAAAGAGAATGACTAAAAAGGTGTTCGTTTTTTTCATTTATTTTTTCCTCCCCGAGTGTGAAATCTTTTACATCCCTTTTATTGAAGCCCAATCTCGGTCTTCATTTCCATCCTCATTTTGAGAATTTTACTACACTTTATGTTTAGCAATTTAACATGCATAATTAAGGAGTTTAAAAAATCGAGAAATGAATATACTTCTTGGGATTGGCCTTGATGTCTGTGATCAGGGAGTCCAGGTCCAGACTCGTTTTAAGGAGCTGGTCGAAGAGTTTACGGTCGTGGAGGAGTTTCCCCAAGGTGCCCTCTCCGGTTTCCATGTGGAGAGTGATAAGTTGGATGAGTTGAATGGTGGTGTCCAGCCTGGTTACGACCGTTCCGATTCGGAGGAAGGTGGAGTCTTCTTCAAAAGATTGGGCAATTCTTTCCAGACGGTTCACGGTGGATTTCAGGTTGTGGCGATTCTCGGTCAGGATCGTGAGGGCCTGATTTGTGGTGGCTTCGACGCTTTGCAGCACTCGGTTTAATCGTCCTGCTTCCAGGAAATCGTTGACTTTCATGAGGGTCGTGTCGGCACGGGTAAGGATGGCATCCACTTTTTTAAACATGTCGATGAGATCACCATGGGATTCACCGGTAAAAATATCACTCAAATCCGCATATTGGCCGTTCGTGCCGGGATCGATGGTCAATCTTTTCCCACCCAATAGTTCTTCCATCTCGATGGCGAATTTCAAATCCGTATAGAGTGGAATGTTGTCCCTAATCCATAATTGGACTTCTGCATGATTCTGCTTTAAGACGATTTCCTCGACTTCGCCCTGCTTGACACCGCGGATAAGAACAGGATCTCCATTGGCAAGACCCTGCACATCATTAAAGTTCACTGTGATAAAAACACGATGAGGAAAGAACTCCGTTCTCGTTCCCCAGATAATCCCCCCCACGAGGATAAGCACGGCCAGAGTAACCGTGAGGCCAACGATGATTTCTGTTTTGCTTTCAGACATTATATTAATAAAATTTTAAGTTAAGGCACATTGAACGTGTTGCTTGTTGCTGGAATCTGGTTTCTGGTTGCCGGCAAATGATCAACCACCAACGAATTTTCAGAAACATGAACGGCTGTTTTACTAAATCCGGCGGGATGAAGCTTCGGTTTTGACTCATTCGAAGTCAGAACCCAAATATTCTCTCAACTCGTGTAAACGTTTAAATTTCTTATTGTTGAGTGCTTTTTCGAATCTCTTTGCCGAGTGGCGGCCGTAAATTTTCAGCAGTTGATTCAAAGCCACCGATTCGGCAATGACAGATATGTTCTTTCCAGGATAGATGGGTAGCGAGACTTTGGGGATTTTTATTCCCAGTATTTCCGTATTTATTTCCTTTAGGCCCAGGCGTTCGTATTCTTGCGAATCGTCCCAATCCACCAATTCCAATTGGACTTCCACCCGCTTTTGTTTCCTGATACTCCTGACTCCATACATGTCTTTGATGTCGATGACACCCACACCCCTGATTTCCATATGATATTTCAGGGTCTCATGACTCAATCCCATGAGAATACCACCTGTCCTACGGACGATGGTCACCACATCGTCAACGACCAGTCGATGTCCCCTCGCGATGAGATCTAAGGCCACCTCACTCTTTCCGATGCCGCTTCGTCCGGTTATGAGAACCCCAATTCCATATA
>CAZYTI010000056.1:0-11049 GCA_964650065.1 uncultured bacterium | reverse complement strand
TCGTTTCTCTATGTCTTTTCTTATGTTAATAGGTTTTCGGTCAGGCACTAATTAACAATGTGCCCAAGATCTTTACCTAAAGTAAAAGATGATTTGCCCATAATGTTAATTTGGTTTAAATTACTGTCATACCGAGCCACTTCACCAAGATAATCGAAGTTAGAATTCCCAACGGGAGTTTCTCTGAATCCGATAAAACCATGATTATATGGTCTGTATTTAAGTCGATACCCTCTCTTTTTCAAGAGGATTCTTGAGACATAGTTGCCTTCCATGTCCCATATTTTTATTTGTTTATAATCCTCATAAACATAATATTTATGGTTAAAGATATAAAAGCTTGTTGGGCCTTCCAATTCGTTCGGTCCCTGGCCGGATCTTCCTATGGTTCTCATATAATGGCCATTTTGATCAAACACCGTTATTGTGCCGTCGGAATATGACAATACATGTAACTGACCGTCATCGTCAACAGCAAGGTAGTTGGCGTCTGAAATGAGATACTGATCACCGCCATCTATATTAATCTGATGCAATGGCTCGATGTGAACAAAGTCAGCATATTTTGGTGAATTTCTATTCTCGCAGGAAGTGTGATGGATGATTGTAGGTAAGAATAAAATCAGAATGATGTGTTTCAGTTTCATATTCACCTCGTATTTTAATTAAGTGGTTCTTCTGACAATTAGTTGGTAGAATAATTCACTTACAAATAGAATGGACATTGAGCAACCTTTTAATTGCTCCGCATTCTCATCTTCACTCTTTCAAAACTAATATAAAGAACAGGAATAACCGTCAAAACCATCAATGTCGAAGCAATCAATCCGCCAATTGTAGCCAGGGCCAGGGAATACCAGATACTCTCATTGCTTCGGCTGAGTAAAACCAGGGGGAGGAGGCCTCCAATAGTCGTAAAAGTTGTCATAAGGATGGGGCGAAGCCGGTCGCATGTACCCTGGAGGACGGCCTCCCGGATACTTTCTCCTTTTTTTCTCAGAAGGTTGATGTGGTCCACCAGCAGAATGGAATCGTTGACCACAATACCGCCTAATAGGACCAAACCGATGTAGGCGGAGCGGTCAAAGTTGGTGCCAGTGACATAGAATATGAGAAACACTCCGGCCAGGGAGAGGGGCACCGTAAACAGGATGAGAAACGGATGAAGCAGGGATTCAAAAAGCCCGGCAGTGACCAGGAAAACGAGAAAAAGGGAAATGCCCAGGACAAAATAAATCTGCTGCTTCTCTTCTTCAGTGAGAAAAAGATAAGTTGATTTCTCGACACTGTATCCGGGCTGGAGATGAGTTGTCTCCACTATGGTATCAACCAGATGGTTTCCCAGTTTTGCAGGCCCTCTGTATTCAAAACTGACCTGTCTCTGGTACTGCTGGTTTTCCCGTATGATTCGATTCATGGTCCTCCGCCGGTCTATCGAGGAGATATCCCTCAATCGGACAGTTTCCCCGGCAGGAGTTCGAATCATGAGATTTTCCAGCTTCTCCATAGAGAAGTTCTTGTACTCCTGGAACTTGATGCGATAGTCAACCTCTTTGCCTCCCAACCGCACCCGCTGCATGGAAAGACTTTCACGAACATGACTCTGAACCATGGAAAGCAGTACTGCAGGTGTGAGATCAAAATGGGCAAGACGTTCCCTTTCGATCCTCAGGACGATCTCGTAAACATTCCCCCGATACCACCAACCCGAAGCATTCGTATCGATGTCTCTCACACGGCTGTAGCGGCTCAACCGTCTGCCCAGGTCTTCAGCGATCCGCTGTACTTGATTGTAATTGTAACCCAATACCTTGATCCTGAATTGAGGTGAGGTTCCACCTCCTCCGGAGTAAAAACCTTCACCATACCCGGACACTGAAACCGTTGGACCGGCAATCATTGATGCCGTCATAATGAGCTTCTCTTTGAGTATCAAAGGATACGCCGTATACTCGACCGACTTGGGAAATGTAACCATCATGAAGGCAATCTCCGGCATGACAGTCGTAGAGACTTTCTTTACATAGGCCTTTCCCACAGCATCGTTTTCAAATTGACGGATGATCTCATCGGTACGTTCGATTTCGGCGCCCTTGGGCATACCGATGCGTACATAGAGGTACGTCATACTCCTCCCCCATGAGAAGATTCTTCCCTTCGTGACGTACTTTTGAAAAACGGTGGTACTGACCCCAACAACGATGAATGTCAGGATGAGTACGATTCCCCTGTGATGTGTAATCCATCCTAAAAACACCCGAAACAACTTGATGGGCCGGAATGGGGTTTCTTCAACATTAATAATTAAATCCTTTGTTAACAACCTGCCGGTGAGTGATGGTGTCAGGGTAAAAGCGATGACCAGAGAAGAAAGTAGCGATAATCCCACGGCCAGGGTAAAAGGGAGATAATAGATGCGCAGTTCTCCGGTGAGGTAAAGAAAAGGCAGAAACGCGGCCACCGTGGTGAGCGTCGAGGCCACAATAGGCATAACAACTTCAGAGGTACCCAATACTGCAGAAGACTCCTGGTCACCCCCTATTCGTTTATGTCTGGAGATGTTCTCTACCACCACGATGGCGTTATCCACCAGCATACCGAATCCCAGGGCGAGGCCGGCCAGGGTGAGAAGATTGAGGCTGATTTTGAATAGATAAAAGAGATTAAGAGCAAAAAGGACCGAGAAAAATATCGTTGAAAGAATCACCAGGGGGGCTCTGAATGTATGAAGAAAGGCCATGAGCACGAGAAAAATAACCAGAACCGAAAAGACGGCCCTCTGACTCAGATCGGATAAAGCCGTTCGGATTTCCTGGCTCTGGTCCCGTTCCACAATCATCCGCAGGCCGGGCGGGAGTTTGGCCCGGAGTTCCTCTAATTTTTCCAGAATACGATCCACCACTTTTATCGTATTGCTGCCGGCCTCCCTCTCGATATTCAGGACCACGGCCGGATGGCCGTCGATGCGGGATAGACTGCTGGGCTGCCCATAGGTATCCTGAACCTTTGCCACGTCCCTGATTCGCAGCAGGCTTCCGTTTTTATGAAGGAGGATGGCATCTTCTATCTCAGAGGTTTTCATAAGGGGGGTATCCACAAACAGGGTGATACGCCGTTCTCCGTCGAATATGGCGCCTACACTCTGTCTGTGCCATAAGTCCATAAGCGTCGTCCGTATATTGGTTGCTGTCAGGCCATAGCGATCCAGGGTCTCCTTATCGATGAGGATCTGAATCTCTCTGTCTCTTCCCCCCTGGACCTGAACATCGGTCACGCCCTCGATTCCCAGAAGCGGGGGCATGATCTTTTCCAGACCAATCCGGCGGAGTTCTTGAAGAGAATAGGCTCCGGTCAGTCTGATAGAGAAAAACTGCCCCGATTGAAATTCCCTGGGGACATATTTCCTGATTCTCGGAGGCATGACACCGTAAGGCAGCTCATCCCGAACAATGGAGAGTTTTTCGTTGAGTTCCATGGCAGCAAAATCCATGTCGGTCCCCCGGGCAAACTTGACCGTGACATTGGATTGCCCTTCCTCGGATATAGAACTGACCTCATGAACATTGGTTACCGTATTGGCCACAGCCTCGATGGGAGAGGTCACAAAGGCCTCTACGATCTCCGGGGACGTACTGGCCCATGTCGTATTTACAGAGAGTTGTGGGAAATCCACATCGGGACTGATCTCTAAAGGTAATTGCGAAACCGATGAAAGCCCTGTCAGCAACACGGCCAGGGAAAACATGGCCACTGCGATGGGGCGTTTGACTGCAGTTGAGATGAGGTTCATTGTTTCACTCTAATTAATTTTGCCTATATTTTTTATTCAGGATACAAGATACCAGAAACAAGATTCAGGATGCTGGATTATTATTTTGTGTCATTTATCAATAAACGAAATCTTATACTTTCGAATCCTGGGTATCTCATCATACCCACTTGTTGTATAGGCAAAACCTTTCTTATCGAAGTGTATTAAATACTCTTCACCATTCTCTTTCCAGTAAAAACTCTGCAGGTAATGACCTTCTGAATCGTAGAGATCATAATATATCCTCGCCAATGAAAAATTACGCTTTCTCAGTTTTTCTAAATAATCTGGCCCTTGATCCCTTATTGTAACCATAAAATTATTTTCTGGTATTGCCAGAATCAAATTAGAAGACAACCTTGAACGAGTTCCAATTCTTTCACTACCGTTTGTGGTTTGGATCTTCTGTGGCTCTGGAAAAATATCCGTTTCTCGAGTAATTGACATGCTTCGTTGAAGATACTTATCATATATATCTATGCGGTACGGATAATCATACGTGGCCAATAATTTCTCTTTTCCGAGATATGAAAGAAATACATTTGAATAATAGTATGAAATCTCCCCTTTGGAAAGTGTAATCGAACCACTATTTATCAATTCGCCAAACTTTCGGTTTATTTCTCCCTTGCCGTTATATTCTGCAATAACCCATGGTTCTTCCACTGTAAAAACGAGCGGTGGCTCCCTTGCTAGAAGTAAATGATCACCTCCAGGTATCATTGTAATATCTCTAAAAAACTCCTTTGTTTGAAAGCTATTAATATACTCCCCCTGCGATGTGAAATAACTAATTCTATAATCGCTCAAAACAATGAGTTTATTATCATGAGAAATCTCAATACGGAGAGGTACTCGAAATTCCCCAGGACCCTGGCCACGCTTCCCGATTCTCCGTAAAAATTGGCCTTCCCGATCATATACCTTGATACAGAAATCTCTCATATCACAAATATAAATATTTTCCTCTTGATCAACAGCAATGTCTAAAGGAGTGTTGAGTATGTAGTCTTCATCTCCTTCATCTACACCAATGGTTAGAATTTTTTCCATGACCATTTTCTTCTTGTTTCGCCATAGTCCCTCACCTGTATTATTCATATAAACTACGCCGTCACGAACCTCTTTCGTCCCTTCCCATTTGATCTCAGACGAACAACCTAATAAAATCAGAATGCTAAGAAGAACTTTAGAAATGTGCCATTTCATTTTTCCTGATTTCATGATGTAACCTCTAATACAATTACCAATCTTTACTTTCAGATATCTTGTTTCTTACTTAATTCCACCTGCGTACAATATCTCTACTGCTTCACTTCTACTCCTCCGACTTTAATTTTACAATTTTATATTTGGTCACACTCGGAAAACCACCTTCGGTTTCAGTTATCGCATACATAAATCCATTCTTAAAATACTCTGGTTTAACGGGCAGTTTTAGATATCGCAAGTAAATTCCTTCCGAATTGAAGATATCGAATTCATAATTATCATTGTCATCCCTCCCATATCGTTGTACCCAGAGATTGTCCTCCTCATCAGTGACCATATAATAAAAATAGGGTTTGAATTCAGGCATCTTAACCTTTGGCCGCATGGCTTCAGCAAGTCCTTCTAAATCTTCCCTTATATCCCTTTCTGTCAATTCAGTGGGTTTGCATTTACGAATTATTTTAAAATTCAGTTTTCCTTCGGTGTCATAGACATCAATCTCGTATTTGTCTGAATATCCAATATAGACTCTGCCATTTTGATCAACAGTCCATTTTGTGTCTGGATCCGTCCAAAGAGAGATCAATGATTTATCGATCCTTCTTGATTTTACATTATCATATGGACCTATTTTGTAAATTAAGTTTCCTTGCAAATCAACTGAGTGCATGTTAATTATAAACGTAGATTTGTCAGGTACCATGTTTTCCCTAAATTCTGTTAGTGCGACGATAAATTTTCCATTTCGATGGAATATTTCCATAAGCATCGGTGTTCCTAGAGATATATCTCTTTCATAAGTCCCATCTTTTTTAAAACAAAGAATTCGGGCTGGACGATAGTTCATCGCATATATACGACCTTCATCGTCCAGGTCGATACTCAGGCACATCATGAATTCTCCGGGTCCCTGACCCTTCTTCCCTATGGTAAGTGAGTATTCTCCATTTTCATTAAATACTTGTATACGATAATTCCGTTGGTCTAAAATGTAGATATTCCCCTGTTCATCCACCTTGACATCTCTAATTCGACTGAATAGATAATTATCGTCGCCATCCTCCAGTCCAATGGTTAAGACTGGATCAAATTCGTATCCCGGATCTTGGAATTTTGGGGCCTCAGGATTAATAATGTACTTCAGGTCTCCCTCATATCTGATCTCAACTTGATACTCCTCTTTCCCACAGGAGAGAAGAGTAAGGATCAAGATTACAAATACTGCTATGATTCTCTTTTCCATTTTCTACCTCCTTTTTACTTCTAATTTCTTTCATCTAAAATCTTGTATCCTGCATCCTGAATCTTTACTTCTTTCCGAGATGCCAGACTATAAATCACCGGAATCACGACCAACGTCAATATCGTGGACGTAAAAAGCCCCCCAATAATCGCCAGCGCCAGGGGCCGTTGCAGCTCAGCTCCCTGTCCCAGGCCGATGGCTAACGGGAGGAGACCAAGGATGGTGGTCACGGAGGTCATGATAATGGGACGAAAGCGTTTCTTTCCGGCCTCGATGACGGCTTCCCGCACGGGCTGACCTCGCTTCCGTTCCTGGTTGATGAAATCGATCTTCACGATGGCGTCATTGACCGCGATACCCACCAGGACCACTACACCGATGAGGGAGATCACATTGAACGATTGACCGGTAACAAACAGGAGCCATGTGGTGCCCACGGCTGCCATGGGAATAGAAAAGATAATGATGAGCGGATGGAGTAGGGACTCGAACTGAGCGGCCATGATCATATAGACCAGGGCGATGGCCAGAAGGGCGGCCACCATCAGACTCTTGTAGGAAACAGCCATCTCTTCCTTGGCACCACCGACCACGATGCGATACTGCTCGGAGGTCGGGATATCGGAAAGCCTTTTCTCAATTTCCTGAACAGTCTGACCCAGGGATTTTCCAGACACATTGGCAAAGAGGGATATGACCCGGGCCTGGTTCTCCCTGTGGATCTCAGTAGGACCTGGGGTCGCATGAATTCGCACCACTTCCCGAACAGGAATGCCGCTGTTGCCTACAGGAATAAGAGCATCCAGAAGTTTATCAAGACTGTTGCGGTCCTCTAACTTTGGCCGTACACGTATATCGATCTTCCGGTCGAAATCCTTGAACTGACTTGCCAGGTTCCCGGTCAGGTTGTTCTGTAGGAACCGGGCAATCTGGATCACAGACAGCCCATACCTGCCTGCGGTCTCCCTGTCGATAACGATGCGGTACTCGGGTCTACCCTCTTCGTAGTCGGATCGAAGGTCGATCAATCCCGAAACACCCGCACATCGCTTCCTGACCTGGTCCAGCATTTCCAGCAGGACGGTCATATTGTCTCCGGCCACTTTAATGATGACATCGCCCTCAGTACTTCCCAAAATCTGGCTCAATACGGTCTCACCGGAACTGTAGGTGATCTTGGTGTCAGGGGTGGAACGAAACCGATCCCTCAGTTGCCTCATCATGGCGTTGGACGTTCTGCCCGGCTTCATCCGGATTCGGATCTCGGCCCTGTTGAGTCCGGCCTGTTCCAATTGGGAGGAGGTCTGGTGATGGACGAGTCCGATGTTGGAGAAAACATCCAACACATCCTCTTCTTTAAGGAGCTCTTTTTCGATGCGCGAAACCGATTCCTCTGTTCCACGCAGGGACGTTCCCGGGGGCAGAAGCAGACTCATGGTGAATTCACCCTGATCCACCTTGGGCATGAGTTCCCGGGGAAGGAATATGCCGATCAGAATAGTGACGAGCAGTATCACCAGCATGATTCCCAGGGTCTTGATCCGATGGTCCAGCGCACGAATGAGGATTCGGTCATAATGATCGGCAAGAAATTGAAGACGCCTGTCGAACCATCGGAACAGGGGATCTGCGATTTTCCTGGTATTTTTTGAGATTTGAGAGAACACGCGGTTAAGGAATGAAGAAATACGTCTGAAAATCCATTTCAATCCCAGACCGAGCTTCCGGAATACCCATCGAACAGGAATAGCAATCCATGAAAGGGGTCGTTTTTGAAAAAGACTTGATTGACGAGTTTTTAGGTCCTCTTCAAAAACAGGGGGACTGGGACGTCTCGAAAATCGTGAAGCCAGGATGGGCAGCAGCGTGAGAGAAACGAAGAGGGAAGCCAGCAGGGCAAACGTCACAGTCAGGGCCTGATCTCTGAACAACTGGCCTGCCACTCCCTTGACATAGAGAACCGGCAGGAATACGGCAATGGTGGTAAATGTGGAGGCTGTCACGGCCATAGCCACTTCTTTCGTTCCGGTGACGGCCGCCGCATCGATCACCTTCCCCTCCTCCCGGTGCCTGAAGATGTTTTCCAGAACGACGATAGAACAGTCCACCAGCATCCCCACACCCAGGGCCAATCCGCCCAGGGACATCAGGTTGAGACTGACATTGGTGAAATAGAGGAGGATAAACGTAGCGATTATGGAAATGGGAATGGCCACGGCTATGCTCACCGGATTCCGGAGTTCATGGAGGAAGAGAAAGAGGGTCAGAAAGGCCAGAACACCGCCCAGCAAGATGGCCTGAAGTACATTTCTTATAGCCAGGGATATGAAATTGGCCTGATCGTGGGCAATGACAATGGGCACTTCAGGGTACTCTTTCGCTAATTCTTCGATCACTTCCTTCACCCTGCGGGAGACACGGACCGTATTGGCCCCCGCTTCTTTTTGCAGCAGGAGACCGATGCTCTCTTCCCCGTTGTAGTGGGTGATATTCTCCCGCTCCTTGAATCCCTGATGCACCGAGGCGATATCCCGGAGGAGAACGAGTGATTGATCGGGTTTTCGTCCGATGACCACGGATTCCAGATCCTCGGGACTCTGGAAGGCACCCAGGGTTCTCAGGGAATACCGGTAACGTCCTTTGAGTATCGTCCCCCCCGGCATATCCATGTTGGCCCAATCAATGGCCCTGGCAATCTCCTCCACAGAGATTCCCAGCGTCTCTAACTTGGTACGATCCACAGATACCTGTATTTCCCGCTCCATGCCGCCCACGACCTCGGCCAAAGCCACCCCCTGTATCTGCTCCAGCCGCCGTTTAAAAACGTCTCTGGAGAGTTCTTTAAGAGAAACCAGGTTCTTTCCAATGACCGAGAGGGCCATGATGGGCTGGCTTGCAGGATCCAATCGGATGATGGCCGGTTTTCCGGCTTCCTGAGGAAGCCTTCTTCCCAGTCCGTCCAACTTCTCCCGCACATGGAGGGAGGCGAAGTCCATGTTCTGACCCCAGGTGAATTCCAAAACCACCAGGGATAATCCTTCACGGGATATGGACTGAATCCTGCGAATCCCCGGCACCGTGGAGATGACCTGTTCGATGGGTTCGGTAACGATGCGTTCCACTTCCTCGGGCACGGCATCGGGATAATTGGTACGAATGGTCAGTTTCGGATATGAAAGATCCGGCAGCAGGTCCACCGAGAGCTTGCTCAGGGACACACCACCCAACAGCAGTACACCAAGATAAAACATGATGACCGCAACGGGGTGTTTGATGACGAGTTCGGAAATATGCATTGGCCTGTAAGTGTTGTGAATGTTTGATTTTTTATATTTGTTTAATTATTTGACTCGGTACCGAACAACAGAAGGGAATCCATCCTCAGGAGTCTTAATGTCGTAAATGTAACCATTCACCAGTACAGAATTAGAACTCATTTCAGGTAAAGCTACAGTATTAAAAAATTGTCCCTCTGGACTTTATCATACGTATATTCCAAAAAAACCAGTAAAATCAGAATATGAATACGATTTCTGACATTTTGTTTACTTTACACATTTTCTATTTAATTTATCGATAGAATAATCTCTAAAATAACTTCTGCTAATCTTTATATTTAATAGAGTATTTTATTATCTTCGGTTTTCTTGTAGTTCTATCGAGTAGATAGATGAAGCCATTTTCATCTTCGTTTACACTATCGAGCATCTGTTTTTCAAAAATAATCGAGGAAATCCAATTCCCCTCAAGATCATAAAAATCTAATAAGCTATCCCAATATTGGATTCTATCTCGATTATCTGTATAAATTGGACGCAATAAATTATTAATAATAACGCCATTCTCATTAGATACTGTTATTGAATATGAACCACCTACTTGTCCAAAACGAAACCCACCACCTTTTAATCTAATATACTCAGTAATTGGGAGTACAAATTCGTTGTGCCGATATATTTTTTTTAGGAAATTGCCATCATTTGTAAACTTCTGGATTTCACATGGATTACGGTTTGAATAATATACATATCCTGAATCATCAAGTGAAACAGTTCCACTGGATCTCTCTTGGATTCTATCCTTATTTCGCTCGTTTGTATTGTAAAATTGAGCGATATCGGGGGGTTCAGCAAACGAGGTGATAAAATTACCATCCCGCGAATATTTATGTATCCGATATTCATTTCTTGGGAAACAAATGAAAAAGTTACTGTGTTTATCAATAGCAAAATTTACAGGCCCATTTCGCATATGTAATGAGATTGTATTTATCTCATTTAAGTTTTGGTCGAATTCCCAAATTTTTCCTGATTCGGGATCTGCAACAAAAACATGACCATCTGGACCTGTTGCTATACTCAGAGTTCGACCTTGACCTTTAACAACAATCGTCTTTTTATATTTACCATTTTTAGAATCAAACATTTGAATAAAACGGTTGCCTACGTGAATAGTATAAATATATCCTTTGGCAGAGACCACAAAATTGTTGATATAATCAATCCGGTACTTTTTTTTAACATTGGCTTGAGAAATTTCCAGTTCTTTAATCAGCATAACTTTTTTCTCTGGGTGGTTTTGACGGTAATGTGTTGTATATTCATTTAGTGCCAAAGATTTACCTGCATTAAAAAAGTTAATTGTCCCAATCCATATAATAACTACTTTGAAATATATAGATTTGTAACCTATTTGAAAATACATTTCACATATTCCTTAAATATTATTTAAGAGTGATTAAAAATTTATCCAATTTTGGATAGCTTTCTTGAGATTCGTAAAG
>CAZYTI010000055.1:0-11090 GCA_964650065.1 uncultured bacterium | reverse complement strand
AAAGCGCCCGGTTGGCTATTTCTAAGGATAGAAATCTTTCCCCGATCAAAGAAAAGTTGTATTCCCTCCTTATAACACCGCCCAGAGCAACGGAATTTGCCGATACCTATTTCACGCTCCTTCAGGCATTACGGGATCTCGTATATCCAAGACTCTACGATGCCCTGATTTCTGAATGTCAAATATTCATGGAAACCTTTCCCGATCATCCGGGAGCGGTGCAATCGGCAGTATGGATAGGGGATATGTTTGTTGAAAATAATAAATATTGGGATGCAGTCGCTGCTTACTATAAAGTCATCCATTTGTATAAGGGACGCGGTTTTGATACCCTATGCCGTCAAAAAACAGCTGAATTGATGACAGAACGATTGAAAAACCATGATGCCGCTATCGAAATATACAGGGAAATTTTAAAGAGTGACATCGATTCTGTTGCGCACAGTGAATCACAATGGAAAATGGCTCTGATCGTCGATGAGAAGCTGAAAGATCATCGCCGTGCCGTTCAAGAATATCAGGTTTTCATCGACCGGTTTGCCGATAGTCCGCACGGGCCAGAGGCGTTGATGAAAAAAGCAAAGATTCATGTTTCAAATTTAAAACAATATACTGAGGGCATCGATACCTATAGAGAAATTGTCGGTCGTTTTCCAGAGTCTGATCTGGCACCGATTGCTCTGTCCAAGGCCGGTGAAGTCTACGAAAAGAACATGAAGGATTATCCTCAGGCTGTTAAAGTATATTTAGAAGGTATCGAATTGTATCCTGCACATCCGCTGAGTTCTGGGAAGCTATACGATGCGGCCGAGATTACTGAGAAGAAATTGAAGGAGATCGGTAGAGCCCTTGAAATGTATCGCAATGTCGTGGAAAAATATAGTTCGGAAAAGATCGCTGAAAAAGCCAGAAAAAAGATCGAGGATTTGACGAAAGAGGACTAGGGGGATTCGGGATAAACTGAAAATCTTTCAACCTGTCGTAATTGGAGTGTTATGGCGTCTCAGGTATATTTGACAAGAGTAGATCAAGGGGAGAAAAAAGGACACGTTGCTGAAAAAGTGGTCGCATTGTATCGTCATGCGAATCTTTGCGAGGGCATTGATGACAATGATCTCACTGCCATAAAGATGCATTTTGGCGAGAAGGGAAATGATACACATATCCCCCCTGATTGGGTGCGGCCGGTTGTCAGTGAAATAAAAAAACGAGGCGGGAAACCATTTTTAACAGATACCTGTGTCCTTTATAAGAGCCAACGGGATAATGCGCTGGATCATCTTCGGTTGGCTCATGAACACGGTTTTACCATTGATAAGACGGGTACATCCGTAGTCATCGCCGATGGACTCTTGGGTGGTGCTGAAAAGGAAGTCAAGATTCCGGGTGAGATTTTCCAAAAAGTGGCTCTGTCAACAGTAGCGTTAGAGGCCAATGCTTTGGTTGTTTTAACGCATGTGACGGGCCACATAGCAACGGGTATGGGTGGAGCAATTAAAAATATAGGCATGGGATTTGCGAGTCGAAAAGGAAAACTTCGACAACATTCGGTGATGAAACCGGCCATTTCTGAAGGTAAATGTACCGGTTGTGAGGTCTGCATCCATTGGTGTCCGGAAGATGCCATTGCCATGAATGGAAAAGCGGCTCGGATCGATTCTAAAAAGTGCATTGGGTGTGGGGAGTGTCTCGTGGTGTGCCGTTTTAATGCTGTCAAGTATGATTGGCGTGTATCGAATGTCGATCTTCAGAAGCGAATGACGGAACATGCCCTGGGTGCCGTTATTTCCAAGCATGGGAAAGTCGGATTTTTGAATTTTATTATTTCGGTAACCAAGGATTGCGATTGTTTGAGTGGACCTCAAAAACCCATCATACCGGATATCGGAATCCTGGCCAGTACAGATCCTGTGGCCATCGATTCAGCGAGTATAGATCTCATTCATCGAACGACGGGTAAGGCTCTGACAGACCTGTCATATCCCCATATCGATCCCTGGGTTCAAATACACCATGGGGAAAAGATTGGTTTGGGTTCCATGGATTATGAATTGGTACCGGTCCAATGATCATTGTGAATAAGAAGCGGACACAATTACATTCCACTTATATGAAATACGGGAATGTAAAGGGACCCTCACTTAAAATACTTGCCCTGTTTCGTTTCCTGCTCTGGTGGGGAGCTGAAATGGCCAGGCAGATGTTTGTTTATAAAAAACCAAGGGGCCAGGTTGTTCATATCTCTAATATAGACCGTTGTCTCCCTTTATCATCATGGGTCGTTACAAAAAGGGAGACTTTTTGTCTTGTTTCCGATTATGGAAATGAAAAAGTCGAAATACATACGGTTGCAGAAATGAGCGAGAATTAGATAACGTTGAGAGAAGGAAAATCGTGACGATCGTTTTTGAACCTATCGGAATCATACACACACCGTTCAAAGAACCTGTTGGTGTGCCCATCCAGGGTGCGTTGCAGCTCGACCAGGATGGGACGATGGAGGTGTTTGCGAAATATCAGGATGGGTTGAAAGATATTGATGGATTCTCCCATCTCATTGTACTTTATCATTTTCATATGGCAGAGGGATGTGACTTGGTGTCTCGTCCCTTTTTGGATGACACGCCCCGCGGTATATTTGCCATCCGGGGGCCGAGAAGACCCAATCCCATTGGGATGACAGTGGTTCGTCTGAAAAAAAGAGAGAACAATGTACTCCATATCTGTGGTGTAGATATGGTAGACGGCACGCCGCTTTTGGATATCAAACCCTATTTTTCGGATATTGATTCACATCAAACTGTCAAAATGGGATGGATGAAAGATAAATTGAAAACTATGGGGAAGGAAAAAAGGGCGGATAATCGATTTTTGAGCAAGTAAGCTTTTTATGGAGAAATTAAGAAAATTTTCCTCTTTTAATGAGCGTTCCGGACCGGTGGTTTTGATTATCATGGATGGTGTGGGTCTTAATTCGAACTCCACGGGTAACGCGGTGGCCGCTGCGCATACACCGACTTTAGACTGGTTGATGGGAAACTATCCTAATACCCAACTTCGGGCGCATGGAACGGCTGTTGGGCTTCCGTCTGACAAGGACATGGGAAATTCTGAGGTGGGGCATAATGCCCTGGGCGCCGGGCGTGTGTTCCATCAGGGGGCCCGTCTCGTAAACGAGGCCATTCAAACCGGTCGGTTGTGGGCGGGTCCGGTTTGGCAGAAACTCATCCAAAATTGTCTTTCCCATGAGAGCACCCTGCATTTCATCGGACTCTTTTCCGATGGGAACGTACACAGCCATATCGATCATTTAAAGGCCATGCTGCGGCGCGCCAAAGAAGAGGGAATCAAGTGTTGCCGCATTCACATACTCCTTGATGGCAGAGATGTCGGTGAATCATCAGCATTGGAGTATGTGAATCCCTTTGAGGCTTTCTTAGATGAATTAAGTCAATGGGATCTGGACTATGCGATTGCCAGTGGTGGTGGCCGGATGTTGGTCACCATGGACCGATATGAAGCCGATTGGGAGATCGTGAAAAGGGGTTGGGACGCTCATGTACTGGGCAAGGGAGAAACATTTTCCTCTGCTGAAATGGCCATTCGGACCTTTCGAGAACGGGATTCTGATGTTACCGATCAATTTCTGCCGGCATTTGTCATTGAGAGGGAGGGTGTTCCTGTCGGACGGATCCGAGATGGGGATTCGGTGATCTTCTATAATTTCAGGGGAGATCGCGGGATAGAAATCAGCCGTGCTTTTGAGGAGGAGGATTTTGGTCCATTCGATCGTGAATTGAGACCTGGGGTCGAGTATGCCGGAATGATGGAGTATGATGGTGATTTGCATATTCCCAAACAATATCTTGTCACACCTCCAGCCATTGACCGAACCATGGGGCAGTTGTTGTCCAACACGGGGATCTCCCAATTGGCCATCAGCGAGACACAAAAATATGGTCATGTGACCTATTTCTTCAATGGTAACCGGAGTGGTAAATTTAACGAAGAAACGGAAATGTATGTCGAGATACCCTCGGATAAAGTCCCCTTTGAACAACGTCCCTGGATGAAAAGCGCAGAAATTACAGATCGCGTCATTGATGAAATCAAATCGGGGAAATGCCGATTTGTTCGTCTGAATTACGCCAATGGGGATATGGTGGGTCATACTGGAATATTTCAGTCGGCTGTAATGGCAGTGGAGTCCGTCGATTTGGGATTAACCCGTTTTCTCCGTGCAGTGAAGTCAATGGGAGGTATCGCATTGGTCACAGCCGATCATGGCAATTCGGACGAGATGTTCGAATTAGACAAGAAGGGAAATCCGAAATTGAATGATAACGGACGCCCCCAGGCCAAGACGAGTCATACACTGAATCCTGTCCCGTTCATTGTTTTCGATCCCCAATTCCGGGATGAATATCGGTTGTCGGCCCGTAAGGATTCGGGGTTGAGCAATGTGGCGGCAACATGTATTCAGTTATTAGGGTATGAACCGCCTGAAGATTATGACGAAAGTTTGATTGAATTCGATTTATGAAAAGTTATTTTAAAAAAGTCCGTAGATTTTTTACAACGGCGGCCCGTCAGGCCGGTGAGGTTGCCTATCTTTTGATTGACGCCCTACGATTTGGTTTTCGTAAGCCTTATGAACTCGAGTCCTTGCTGGCTCAGTTAGAGGAGATCGGTGTCCGTTCCCTACCGATTGTACTCATATCGTCTTTCTTTGTCGGGATGGTCATGGCCATACAAGTGGCTTATTCGGAAGCCAATTTTGCTGGTCGGGTCATGGTGGGGATCGGTGTGGGTGTGGCCATTACACGGGAATTTGGTCCGCTGTTAACGGCTTTGCTTGTGGGAGGACGTGTGAGTGCAGGTATCACATCGGTCATCGGATCGATGCGGGTGACCGAGCAGGTAGATGCCATCCGACTCCTGGGTGCGAGTCCTGCCAAGAAGTTGGTATTTCCCCGGGTAATTGCTGCACTGATCATGCTTCCTCTACTCACTGCGGTGGCTGATTTCGTTGGGATATTTGGTGGCCTCGTGGTGAGCGTGGTTGATATTAAGATGACCGTCATGACCTATGTCTACCAGGTGCAAAGGGCGGTGACCTTGACCGATTTTTTCGGTGGTATTTTCAAGTCGGTCTTCTTCGGATTTTTCATATCTCTGATCGGCTGTTATAATGGATTAAAGGTTGAGGGGGGTGCGGAAGGTGTGGGGAAGGCCACCACGCGATCTGTCGTGGCCAGTTCCATATGTGTCATGATCTCAGATTATTTCTTAACTAAACTTCTCATTATTATATGAGGGAACTGTGCCTCCATTTGCATTTTTTGATGAAGTTCATAAACAGTTTGATGGCCGTGAAGTGCTTAGGGGACTCACACTGCTGATTCGAAAGGGAGAGGCTCTGGTCATCTTAGGAGGGAGTGGTACAGGGAAGACCGTCATCTTGAAGCATATCGTGGGACTCCTCACACCGGATGATGGAAAGATTTTCGTTGACGGAAGGGATATCACCGATTATGATGAGAATCATTTTTTGAATGTACGACGAAAAGTGGGATTTTTATTTCAGGGGGGGGCTCTTTTTGATTCGATGACCGTGTTCGACAATGTTGCCTTTCCCCTCCGCGAACATACACAGTTATCCAAAGAAGAAATCGAGGCAAAGGTCCGGGAAAAATTAAAATTGGTGGGATTGGAAGGTACCGATTGGATGATGCCCGATAAATTAAGTGGTGGTATGAGGAAACGGGTGGCATTGGCCAGGGCGATTATTATGGAACCCCAGGCCTTACTCTATGACGAACCAACGACCGGATTGGATCCTATTACGACTCGGTGGGTTAGTACATTGATGCGGAACATCCATGAAAGTTTAAAGGTCACATCTATCATTGTCACTCACAACATAAAGAGTGCTCTGGCGGTGGCAGATCGAATCGCCTTTTTATACCGAGGGAGAATCAAATTCGTAGGGACTCCGGAGGAGATCAAAACCTGCGGAGATCACATCGTAGAAGAATTCTTAAGAAGTTAGGTTGGCAGCATGAGAGGGACAAAAAGAAGATCAAAAGAATTCCGGGTTGGCATTGTAATCCTTCTGGCATTGGCCATTATGATAAGCACAGTATTTTTTGTCGGGGGGCAAAAGAAACTCTTCGGCGGGAATGTCAATTACAAAATCCTGTTCGAAGGAACCGGAGGTCTTTATGAGGGGGATCCTGTCCTCCTGACGGGCGTTGAGGTGGGAAACGTCGTTGGCCTGGGATTCCCGGAATCTCTGGATATGAAAAAGATACGGGTAGAAATCGCCGTGTTGAAGGAAGTGAGTTCCAGAATTCGGGAGGATACCCGGGCTCGGATTGGCTCGGCGAGTCTCGTATATGGTAAAGTCGTCGAATTATCCATGGGAAGTGTCGATGCGCCTCTTATTCCTGAAGGTGGTTTCATTGAAGCAGAGGAAAGAACCAGCTATGGTGCCATCGTGGACAGTGCGAATCTCATGGTGGGAGAAATAAGGCATGTACTTTCGAAATTCGGCCGGGGAGATGGGATGGTGGGTATGTTGCTCAATGAACCCTTGGAATTAAGAGAGATTCTGCACAATTTATCCAGGTCTTCCCGTCGGCTGGCAGGTCTTATGGATCGCCTGGATCGCGGACAGAGTCCCCTGGGAGTACTCCTTTCCGATTCCGTAGAATTCCATCAGGTTGTAGAAGATGTGAAAAAGACAACCGCCGACCTGGGTGAAGTCACCTATAATCTTAAGGGAACGAAAAGCGTTGTGGGGAAACTCATTAATGATGAGGCGTATGGTGAGGCTTTGTTGGGAGATCTCCGATCCGCCATTCATTCGCTCTCCAATATTGCTGCAAAGATCGATACCGGTAAGGGAACCCTGGGCAGTCTCGTCAATGACAACGAGATCTATTACGGTCTTCAGGATGTGGTATTGGGGGTCCAGAGCAATAGAGTGGCCAAATGGTTTATTCAAAATCGGCGAAAGGCTGGAGAAAAGGAGAGATTGAAACAGATTGAAGAGGAAAAGAAAAAGAATGAAAAATAATAAAATAGGACGTCAGTTTTATTCAATCGGACTCATCTGTCTAAAGAATACAGGAATATAAGATGATCAATATTAGCAATATTATCGATTCTGTACCACTCGTCATCGTTCTTGTTTTTTCTGTCGTATTCCACGAAGTAGCCCATGGTAAGGTTGCATTATGGAAGGGAGATACCACTGCTCGAGATGCAGGGAGATTGACATTGAATCCTCTCTCCCACATTGATATTTTTGGAACCATTCTATTCCCTTTATTTCTAATCATAACCGGTCAAAGATTCCTTTTTGGTTGGGCGAAGCCCGTTCCAGTGAATCCTATGCGTTTTCAAGATCCCAAGAAAGATATGGCCATGGTTGGGTTGGCGGGCCCAGCGAGTAACTTCTTATTGGCTTTATTAGCAGGATTATTATTAAGATTGTTCATTAAATATGGTGCAAACCATGTATTAATTCAGGCCTTATATTTCGCAGTCATGATTAACCTCGTGCTCACGTTTTTCAATTTAATACCTATTCCTCCTTTAGATGGTTCACGAATTGTCATGGCCTTCCTGCCCGATGAACTTGCCGAGCAATACAACAGTATTGGCAGGTACGGATTTATCATTATTTTCGCTCTGTTTTTTCTGGGGGCTTTTCGACACATACTTTTTCCCATTGTGAATGTTTTCCTCGTTTTAATCATAGGGAATTTACCACTTCGTTAGTGAAGGATTGAAATGGTATGCTTCGCGTCTGGGTGATAGGGTAAAGAGTCGGATTCAAAATGAATTTGGTCCCCTCTTCCATCGGCTCATCGTCATCGTCGTGTAGGCCATAGCCGTTGTGCACATCTTGCATTATTTCGAGAAGGACGTGAGTTCCATCATCGTTTCGCTGGGTGTGGGATCTTTGGCCGTTGCGTTGGCAGCAAAGGATACATTGGCGAATATGATATCCGGATTCATGATCATGACTGACCGGCCTTTTCGCATCGGTGACCGGATCATGTTAGAATCGGGAGAAAAGGGAGATGTATACGATATTGGATTACGAAGTACGAAGATTTTAACCTTTGACAATACGCTCATTTCCCCAGAGGGTGGTTTATTTAAAAAAGGGAGAGGGTCCGGATTAAGTCGGTATTTATTATTTTTTGGAATAGATGAATTCAGGTTACTGGCTACTGGTCTCTGGTTACTGGTACGAAAAATCCGGAAAAATCATATGTAATCCTGTAATAAGAAATAAGAAGCCAGTAACCAGCAACAAGAACCCCACCGAAAAATCAATCAGATATCTTACTCATTCTCGTATTTTTTCGCGTGGTCCTGCCGCTGCTTGAACCACCGCTCCGGAAAGGTATACCCGAAAATAGTTAAAAAACCGATGAGAACAAATGACATGAGAAGCGTACGATTTACACCAATGTTCTGCCCCGTCCTGCCCATGATTGTCGAATAGAACATTGTGAATCCGTAAGAAACCGCAGCTAAAATCAATCCAAGCAGGATCGTGACCACGTACTGGAGACCGGGGCGGGTGATGAGGTTGAATCGGTCTGTACCGTAGATGATGAGTCCTGCGGCTCCACCTATAAAAGAAAATATCCCCCAAGGTATATATGATATTGAAGATGATGATTGTGTGAAAAGTCCAAGGATACCGGCGGACAACAGGCCGATACCCAGGAAAGCCAAAGATCGGATTTTTTCGGGCCGTTCTCTCACCATGTGTTTCGCACCAAAGATTGAAAGTCCCACGAGAAAAAAAAGCAGGGCGGATTCCATCAATAACTCTCCTTGGAGGAAGGGTATTTTTCCGCTTTGACTTCCCGGGTATAATTCGCTACGGCTTCCCGTATCGTTTGTGCTAACTCTGCGTATCGTTTCACAAATTTCGGTTTAAAGGCTTCGAACAAACCCAACATGTCGTGGGTTACCAGAATTTGTCCATCACAATCGGGTCCTGCACCGATGCCTATGGTGGGTATGGAAATAGATAGAGTGATTTCTTTGGCCAAAGTGGAAGGGATTTTTTCCAAAACGATGGAAAATACACCTGCCTCCTCCAGTATCTTTGCATCCCGTTTGACCTCTTCAGCCTCGGCTTCTTCTTTTCCGCGTACACGGTAACTGCCAAACAATCGGATCGATTGGGGCGTAAGACCGAGATGACCCATGACAGGGATGCCGACCGAGGTCATTTTTCGTATGGTCTCGGCCATGGGAGATCCACCTTCTACCTTCACGCCTTCGGCTCCTCCTTCCTTCAGGAATCGGCCGGCATTCCACACGGCGTCCTCAGGACTAATCTGATATGAGAGGAAGGGCATGTCTGCAATAACCAATGCATGTTGAACACCCCGAGTCACCGCCTGGGTATGATAGATCATTTGGTCTACAGTGATGGGCAGTGTATTCTCATGGCCCGCAAAGACCATGGCTCCCGAATCTCCCACCAGGATGAGGTCGACTCCGGCATCATCCAAAAGTGAGGCGGTTATCCAATCGTATGCTGTGAGGCATGAGATCTTCTCTCCCCGCTTTTTCATCTTGCGGAGACAGGGAGTGGTTATTTTTTTCCTGGTTTCCATGTTTTCATAGAATTTAACTTGTAAATTGGGCTTCATTATGCTCGATGAATAAATTTAGGAATCCTTAATAAAAGAAGCAAGTTGTTTTATTATTTCATCATGGTCAGTACCGAATCCATCACGGCCATCAGCCTTTCCGGATCCTGGTATCCGATGACATGTTTGAGCCTGTTTTCATTGTGATCCATGAACAGGATATTGGGAATACCAATGCCCCCATATTTACTGGCATTGCACTTGTACTTATTGGCAATTTCTGCCTGTTTGTCCACATCGATTCGAAGCGTGATAAAGGCCCCTGTTTTCCGGATCACATTGGACTGATTAAATGTTGTTTTTTCCATTTTCTGGCAGGGTGGACACCACTCGGCCATGAAATCGATCATCAGGGGTTTGTCCTGTTTTTCGGCCGTCTCGATGGCTTTGTCCATGTCGGTTATCCAATGGATTTCTGTGGCCGCTTCACTCCGGTCTTGTGTATCTTTCTTGCTGCATCCAATAGTAACAATCATGAAAATAATCAGGATAGAGATGATGAAAGCCTGAATTGGCTTTTGATAGGGTCTCAAATTCATCTTACCTCCAATTGTAATTTGTGTTTTGTGATATTTGATTTTTGTAATTTACTGCTTTCCATTATCAGATTTACAACAGCTGATCTAACTCAACACCTCATCTATCCAAGCCGATCCTACGACGACATCACCGTCATAGAACACGGCCAGCTGTCCGGGAGTAATCGCCCTTTGAGCTGTCTCAAATTGGACCTGAACCTTTCTGTTCCCCATGGGTGTGAGTTGGGCCCAGTCGGGTCTGTGTTTGTAGCGGATGCGTGCTTTGATCCGAATGGATTCTGTCAGGTCGGGTATGGAGATCCAGTGCGCATCGCCGGCAATGAATCGCTTTTTGTAGAGTTCTTCTGGATCACCGACAAAGACCGTGTTTGTCTTGGCATCGATTTTTGTCACATAAGTGGGCTTTCCCAAAGCAATTCCCAATCCTTTCCTCTGCCCGATAGTATAGTTGATTATGCCGCTGTGGGTTCCTAAAATGTGGCCTTCTCCATCGACGATGGGTCCCGAAGGGAATGATCTGCCTTCCTGTTGCTCGATAAAACTGGCAATATTCCCATCGGTGACAAAACAGACTTCCTGACTCTCTGTTTTTTTAGCGACTGGCAGACCAAATTGCTCTGCCAGTTTTCGTATTTTTTCTTTGGGAAAGCTCCCCACGGGAAAGAGGGCTCTACTTAAAGCACTCTGAGGAAGACGTGATAGAAAATAGGATTGGTCCTTCCCCCGTTCTTTCCCTCTTCGAAGTAAATATGTGTCAATCTCGGAATTGTATGTAATTTTCGCATAATGCCCCGTCGCCAGAAACCGGGCATGCAGTTCCATGGCTTTTATGAGAAGATCACCGAATTTGATGTTGGGA
>CAZYTI010000054.1:3690-11132 GCA_964650065.1 uncultured bacterium | reverse complement strand
TATGCACGCCTTCAATACCCCCTCTTGGTCTCCCCCTTAGTAAAGGGGAGATCAAAAGGTAACATTTTTTAAAATCATTAAGCCCCTCTTATAATTTATCAAATTTGCCAAAATCCGGTCACCTTAAATATGCACCGATCCCTCGTTCCTGAAATTCTTCAAATCCAGGCAGATTTTCCACGACAATGGACTGCTGGGGAGATTGCTCACTCCAAATTTGAAAAACAGTTCGTATCGCCGTGAGATGTCTGCCGATCCTTCTCTTCAGAGGAATGCCCTCCTCGGTATATTCCACTTTGAGTAATTTGTGCTGTGCCGCTTCATAATTAAAACGATCTTTACCGGTGAGAATGACATCTTGGCTGACCCGACCATGATATCGCCCCTGCATCACATTGGCTGATTCCATCAGGATCGCCGGAATATTGAGGTGATCTCCCCATTCCCGATGGGACAGACCACGAAAATTTTCGGGTGATGGTTCGAGGTTAAAATTCAAGTCTTCCATCTGTAGAATCATCACAGCTTCCCCTGCCAATTCCAGGGCCATGGGATGGGCAACCAGGGCATTGATGACCGGGTATTCCAGGGAAGCTTCATGGAGGTCTATTGCTAAATCCACATTTTCCCTCTCCATAAGTTGTATGATGGCATAGGCGACCTTTTCGGTCAGGGATCCATCCGCTCGTCCAGGATATGCCCGATTCAGATTTCGGGTTTCCGCCCCCGACAATTTCTGACCGGAAGGAAAGTGTTCATAGACTTCGGGATCGGGCCACTGATCGACGGGATTCGTACTCCTGGAACCGTATCGAAACCACCGCTCACCCTGGGGCGTCTCTATCACAAACCTCTGGGGTGTGCCTTCCTGGGGATCGCTGTGGGTAAAACCGCTGTTGTTTGCCCTGGGAATGATAATGATTCGACCGTGAGCCATGCGACTATTTTCGATGAGACACACGGCGGTCACGAACCCTGCCGGCTCATTGGGATGCGTTCCACCCAGGATCAACGCCGTCCCCCCCGGAGAATCCCCTTCTAGGAAATAGACCTCGGTGTCTCCCCGCGTATTTTTTATTTCTGAGAAATAATCACTCAACAGCTTCACCTCAGCCACACCCTCACCGGGTATAATCGGTTCGGCCTCACGCATCCTGAGAAACATTCTCGCAGAAAAGTATGAAAGTAGAATACCGGTGAAGAGTGATAGTATGGCTCGAATGCGTTGTCGTCTCATGTTTTCGCCTATTTGATTAGCAATACCCGTAAGATCAAAGGGATCATGACAAGGATATGGGTCAGTTGCTTTTTCCAATCTTTTTCATTAAAAAGATCTATCACCGTTAAAAAAAGAAAGAGTGCTGCAATCAATAGATAGATTATTTTAAGCACACCGATTCCTTTCAAAGGATGAGGATTTTGGCCAGGATATTGGCCAACAATATCATACCGAGACCGTAGAGTGCCGTGATCAACGCATAGGGCAGGCATATTTTTAAAATACGAAAATAATTGGACTCGTCCACCACCTGGGCCGCAAAGATACCGGCCAGAGCAGTGGGCGGCATGAGATCCCCGAGGCTGGCAATCAGAGTCAAACCCGTAGCCACAATAATCTCATTTCTTCCCAGCAGGGCCAGCAGGAATGGAACGCCTAAAACATAGGACGCCCCATAAGACGATATGGCTCCAAACAGGGGAAGACTGATTATAATTCCGATATAGAGCCAGAAAGAGGGCAACTGTACGGCCTTGACAATAAGAAAACCCCGAACCCCTGTCAGGCTCATGATCTGAATGAACATGCCAATACCCACCAAAATGCCCATGACCGGCATGGCATTGGAAATCGCTCTCTTGGTAACCTTTAAGTAATTAAACCGTTTTCCGGATCGAAAAGCAGTCAAGCTGCTGATGGCAAAGATGAGGGGCATCCCCAATGATGTATATTTACTCGGGAAGAGTCGTGTGACCAGCATCAGCACAATCAACACAAAAATGGGTATAAACAGACGGATGCCGTATTTCCTGAACTGCGATTCGGGTAAATCCGGAAGTATCTGTTCCAAATCAACCTTTTTCACATAACGAAATCCCAAAAAGAGGGTTGTCACAATGGCCAGGGGAAGGGAGGCGAATAACAATGGCATCTCAAAACCGACATAAGGCATATCCACACCCCCGCCGATGATCATAACCGGAACATTGATGGGAGGAGCAATCATGCCATAGAGCGCTGCCATGGCAATGATACTGCCGGTTTTCTTCCTGGGTATCCCCAAATGCATCAAGGCCGGGGCGACGATGGCGCCAGTCGTTAAAACCGCAGCAGTAGACAGTCCCGTAATCATCCCCGGGAACATGATAAACAAGGTGATCAGTAAGAGCATCCAGAAAGGACGGTTGTGGAGATGCGTGATAATGAGGCGGCTGATCTCACCCAAAGCACCGGTCTCTTTGATAATCTCCATAAAGACCATGGCCGATGCGATGATCAGGATAGGATCCAGATAAGCAAAGGATCCCTCGATGAGATGGCGCAGGGGAATCCCGTAACCGGCCATCAGCGCACCGACAATAGAAGCAAAGGCCAGGGAAACACCGATGGGGAATCGACCTAAAAAGACTGCCAGAGCAAAAACAGCCAACATAACGATGAGAATGTAGAATTCGATTGGCACAAATGGCTCCCAGAAAGTGGACGTGAAACTATAATATTATTGTTCTTAAGATCAGAGAATGTCCAATTCAAAAACCCAAATGCCAAATGAAATCCCAATGTCAAAATAAAAAAAGTTTTATGTAATTATTTTTGACATTGGATCTTTGAGCTTCATTTGACATTTGAACTTTGTCATTTGTCATTTAAATTCCTATTTTCGTTGTATCAAACTTCGCATCAAAGAGATCGGGATCAAGACGATAATTCTGGAATGCTGCATCCGTCTTCGGTGAAGTGATGTGTAATAAGGTTCCCAATGAGGCTCTCTCTTGTTCCGAGACGTTGGTTTTAGAAACCACTTCGATGGTCACCTGTGTCTCCGGATAGTGATTCAAATGTTTCGACTCAAATAGAAAATCGGCCATTTGTGGATTGGGATCGATGATTTCGATATTTGGATAACCGGCATTCTCGAATACTTGCCTGAATTGTTCGATAGAATAACCAAAATGCGTGCAGTTTAAACTGGCGAAAACGGGTCTATTGGCATCCATTTTCTTTTCCAGCGCTTGAGGCACAAACTCTCGAACATATTGCATGGTCTCTTCACTGTCGAAGCCCCGCTCAATGGCGCCTGCAAGACGGTGACAGGCCTGTCCCACAATCTGATCCGCAGGATAACCTCGACTCACCAATCGGTTCTTATGCGAATTGGAACCAATGGTCGTCTTCGTGGCGAAGATGATTGCCGTGGCCTCTGGTGTTTGATCAAATTGTTGCGCGATCAGGTCGACACCGGTTTCCACGATACCGAGCACCGGAAATTTTGCTCTTTTGGCAAATCTGGTTTTATCGTATAACACAGAGAGTGTGTTACAGGCAATCAAGAGGAGATCGGGATCGTATTTCTTTCTCATGGCATCCAAAGCAGTATCAAAAATACGCACCTTCTCTGCTTCCGAATCGAGGCTGTTGTAACCGCTTCGATTGTGAAACAGGGAGTTAAAAAATACGATGCGCGCTTTTTCAAAAACCCCGCTTTTCGGCAATCTGGCTGCCACATCCGCAGCCACAGACAGTCCTCCCAATCCCGAATCAGTGACCAGGATCGTCACTTCTTCATTATCAAAGAACTCGGCCAATTGCTGGTCGAGTGTTTTTGGCCCGCCACAAAAGGAGAATAACAATATTGAAACACAAAGAATGGATCGGACTCTACTGTGATTTTTCATCGTTTTTCTCTCCTTTAAAAAAATAAATCATTATTAGCCCTTGACAGGTTGAAGCAAATTATTAAGGATTGTCATTTCGATCCCCGACTCGTCGGGGGAGAAATCTTAAAAACGTTCGGTTTGAAGATTTCTCAGTCTTCCCGAGTATCATGAAGCTTTTTCATTTCTCTCGCGGGATTCCTTCGAAATGACATTTATCCGTGTATTTCCGTGAAATTCTGTGGTAAATATTTTAAACATTCCAATATTCTCAGAATCCTATCGCCACGCCATCCCTCCGGGAATCGGCCCCACCGTGCAGTTTTTTTGTTACGGGGTGGATGAGAATGCCCTGGGCACCGCCGAAGTAGTTATCATAATCCTCCCGCACACGAATCGGATGGCCCATGGACTTTAATTTTTCAATGATATTTTCATCTATTCGCCCTTCTACATGCAACTGCTTTGCCAGGCAGTGTACACGGGGTGCCTCGATGGCATCGTCCATGGACATGTCGAAATCAATGACATTCATGATGATCTGGGCCAGAGCCGAAACGATTCTGGTTCCACCCGGGGTCCCCAGTGTCATGAAAGGTTTGCCGTCCTTGAGGACAATGGTCGGTGCGATACTGCTGGTGGGACGTTTATGGGGAGCGATGGAATTGGGTCTGTCGGGTTCAGCATTGAAATCGTTCAGATGATTGTTCAGTAAAAATCCTGCACCGGATACAACGATCCCCGAACCAAAGAAACTGTTGATGCTCTGGGTCAATGCAACGATATTTCCCTCTTCATCCACGACAGATAGATGGGAGGTTTCGCTGGATTCTTTCATAATCAGACTGGGGGGCGAATAATCAAACAACGCTCTTTCTTCATCGATACGATTTCGCAACTTCGTGGCATAGTCCTTATCGATAAAATGTGCCGCAGGTATGGCATGAAAATCGGGGTCGGCCGTGTTCATCGCTTTATCCGCATAGACCATTTTCATCGCTTCTGTGAACAGATGAATGAATTCCACGGAATTGTGTCCCAGAGCACTGACATTAAATCCTTCCATGATGTTGAGCAGTTCGATGAGATGTGTCCCTCCGCCGGATACCGGTGCGGCTGATATGATCTGGTAATCCCGATAGGTTCCGATGACTGGTTTTCTGTATTTTGCTTCATATGCTTCCAAATCGGAGAGCTCAAGGCGTCCACCCCATGTTTTGACTTCCTTCACAATGGCCGATGCAATTTCTCCTTTGTAGAAAATGCCGGGACCGAACATTGCCAGTTTTTCAAATGTCGAGGCCAAATTTTCGTTTTTTAAAAGTGTACCTGTCTCCAGAGGAAGCAATTCCGAAAAGTAGATGTCTGTAGTGGAAGGATATTCCATGATCTTTTCGATGTAGTCCACGATCATTCCGTGGAACTTTTCGCTGACGACGACACCCTCTCGGGCTAATTTGATGGCCGGTCCCAATATCTCCCCTAATGTCATGGATCCATATCTCTCCAATGCAATTTCACAGCAGGACACCAATCCTGGAACACCTATCGAATTACAGCCATCGGCCGTATGTTCCTGAAAACTGGATTCCGTTTCATAGTAGAATTCGGCTGTCGCTTTACCCGGAGCCATTTCACGATAATCGATCATGATGGGCTCCATCGAATCTGCCATTTTAATCATCATAAAGCCGCCACCACCGATTCCGGACGCATTGGGTTCTGCAATGGACAGGGCAAGGGCCATGGCGAGGGCCGCATCCACAGCATTACCCCCTCTTTTCAATATATCGATCCCCACAGTCGAAGCCATGGGGTGGGCCGAAGCGACCATGGCCTTCTTAGAGACCACATCGTTGGTTTGATTTTCACTTACCGGGGTACAAAACTGGAACGTGAGTAAGAGTATCAAACCCGGGACAAGGATCATAGCACGACGATATGAATTTTTCAAGACTGAATTCCTCCTGTTCATTGAAGAGGCAGGCCAAGGGCTGAGAACCCTTTTCGACAACTGCCGGAAAGGGTTCTTAGATTATCTTTAAAAATACGAATATTTTTTTAATTTTTCAACAACTTGTGGCATCTAATTTTCATACTACGAGATAAATTTCGTGGCAATTCAGATATCTTGTGCGACCTCAGGCCAAACGAATAATCAAATAAATTATTTTTGGGTATTCCATTTATATGGCCACGCACTTTCTTTGAATTTCCACGAGCTACAACTTTTATGTCGCCAGCATTGTATGACAGGTACGACTTCCGGTTGAATCGTCTCAAGCTACAACCGATCGGTTAATAGCTTGAATGGCCTGGGGGAGACCTATGTTTGAATTGCCACGAGCTTCAGCTCGTGGATTGGAGAATCGAAAAAATATGACTCGGGGTTTTAACCCCGAGTCATCCATATGAACTTCGACTGATTGAATAGGACCCGTTTCTCAAATCCGTTTATATCCGTCCCATCCCTGCCAACGGCAGGCAGGCGTCAAATCCGCGTTCCATTCTCTTTCACGGCAACAGCGCAAACACCCGTGCAGGGGCACCGGTCCCGTCCTTGATGAACATGGGCATGACAAACAGTGTCGCACCCGAAGACGGCAGCTTATTTAGATTGGCGATATTCTCCAACGCCAATTTATTGGCGGCAAACAGGATCCGATGGACTTTGAACGCCTCCGATTTGCCAAAATCGATACTCGGCGTATCCAGGGCGATGCCCGTGATGTTTCTTTCTCGAATCAAGAATTCGACAGATTCCGGAGAGAAACCCGGAAAACTTAAAAAAGGAATGGCCTCCGGACCCGTCTTGTCCGTACCCAGCACTTTCTCCTTATCCGGATAGTGTTTCGTGCCGATTCCCGTGTACATGATCACCCAGGCATGGTCGGGAATGTTCCCATGCGCACTCTCCCAATCGGTAATATCCTCCACGGTCAGAAGATAATCCCGATTTTTGTTGCATTTCGCCACCACATCGATCTTGACGGCAGGACCGATCCACTCCTCCAGGGGAATCTGATCCATGGTCCGTCCGCCTTCTGCAAAATGAATGGGTGCATCGGCATGGGTACCGCCGTGTTCCGCAGCACTGTATTCGTTGGAAGCATACCACCATCCCTGCTCATTGATACCCCAGTCACCTTTTTTTAATACGAACGGATTCGCATTGGGCCAGTAAATGGTGCTCTCATCATAGGGGTAGGTCATATCCAGCAATTTCCCGGAGAAATCGGGTTTCCTCTGACAGGCAACCACCATAAGGCCGATGAGAAATGCGATGGTTATTTTTCCAAAAATGGTTCTCCTCGTTTTCATCCCTCACCCTCCATTTATTCCAACAATGAGAATTTCTTCATCAATACCATAGATCCTGATTCCAATCTGTATAAATATAATCCACTGGGCACTTTTTCGCAACCATTATCTGTACCATCCCATCGGACTCAATTCTTAATTCTTAATTCTCAATTCTCAATTCTCAATTCTTAATTCTTAATTCTTAATTCTTAATTCTCAATTCTTAATTCTTAATTCTTAATTCTTAATTCTCAATTCTTAATTCT
>CAZYTI010000054.1:0-3464 GCA_964650065.1 uncultured bacterium | reverse complement strand
TTAATTCTTAATTCTTAATTCTTAATTCTTAATTCTTAATTCTTAATTCTTAATTCTTAATTTAATGTACCACCGCCATCTTCCGCGTCTTAACAAAACCATCAGCCCGAAGCTGATAATAATAGATACCGCTGGGCAAATTTTCATTCAGAAAATATAAGCCCTGCTTGCCCTCCTGTCGTTGTCCCAGATCTTTAAAATATACTTTCTGTCCCAGTTGATTAAAAATATTGAATGTCACATGACCCGATTGGGGAAGCACAAAATAAATCAGTGTTTGTTTTCTGAACGGATTGGGTATATTATGAAATAATTCAAAACCGGACATTAAGGGGACAACCGAACTATCCTCCTCTGTTTGTGAAAACTTTATCGTTTTAAATTGGCTCCAGTATTTTCCACGGGCCGATCCGGCGACATAAACATTACCCGAAAAGTCTATGGCCAGTTTATTGGCCGTATCTCGCGTATTTCTTGGATCGTTGTAATCGATCGCCCATTTTTCATCACCCTGAGGATTGTACTTCAAGATAAGAATATCAGATTGTGTATTTGCATAATCCATCACTCCGGCAATATACGCATTGCCGTGACGATCCACTGCAAGGCAGGTCGGGTAACCCCACTGACCTGAGTTATTTGTTCGTGTCCACAATTCAATACCGTTGGCGTCATATTTTTGCGTGATGAACGGATCACTGAGATTGCCCTCTCTTGTAGAACCACAAATAAAGATATTTCCGAAAATATCCGTTTCAATATTTCCCGCAATGAATGGATTTCCCGTATCACCACAGCGCCTCAACCATTGTCGTCTGCCATGTAAATCGTATTTAAGAATAATACAATTATCAGGATTCGCCACAGCGCTGAGCCTAGAGTTCTTATCTTTATTACTGAGTATATAAACATTTCCCCAGTCATCCAATTCAATGAGAGAGCCAAAGAATGTGCCCGGCTCACCATATGTCTTCATCCATTTTTGTTCACCCCAGTCATTATATTTAATCGTGACCAATTTCGATTCTTCCCCGGATACCGTACCCGAAACATAAATATTATTTTCAACATCGATGGCCATATCCGACACTTCTGCATCGGCATGCTGGACGGATGCGTAACGATTCACCCACTTCTCCGAACCGTCCGAATTGTATTTAATTGTCACAATATCATACCCGCCACCTTCACCACGACTTCTTCCCGTGACATATACATTTCCTTTATAATCCGTGACAACGGCTTTGGGGATATTCCATCTGTTTCCTCCCTCCGGCCATGCCTCTTCATCATAGCGGGCAACCCATTGCTGAACGCCGTTTGAATTGTATTTGATGGTCACAAAATCAAAGTCCCAATCAGATGAATCCTGCCGGGATGCGCAGACCATAAACACGTTACACAGGCGGTCCACTGCCAATAAATTTCTATGGCCATAATCATAATCTTTCACACCATAAACGGCTTTCCACAGCTGACTGCCCTCACTGTCGTATTTGACGGTTATAAAATTGTGACAGCTATATCCTGTAACATAAATATTTCCATTATCATCCACAAATAAATCGTTGGCCGCTCCTTCCTCACGATTTTTACCATTGAACCGGGCTTCCCATTCATGAAAACCATCCGGAGTGAATTTAACCGTAATAAAATCATATCCCGTTTCCGGTCCATTACAGTCACCGGCAATGAAAACTTCGCCCCGGTCGTTTACAACAGCCGCATGGGGAGTTACCCATGAATCGCTCTGAATATCATGATCTACCGACCATAATGGGTTACCATCAGGATCATATTTTACGGTGACATACTCATACCTGCCTTCATAACCGGACACATAAATATTTCCGGAACCATCCATGCCGATACCGAGAGCCCGATTATCATCTCCATCTGCCTCTCCGTAACGGGCCACCCATTGCTGTACACCATCGGAATTGTATTTAATTGTGGCCATATTGAGATCATGATGTCCGGAAAGATTTTCACTTGAGCCCGTTACATAGATGTTGTCATCGCCGTCAAGCATCAAGTCAGCCACATAATCTTCGACTTTCACGGTTTCATTGCCATCATAGGTTGCGATCCAGAGTTCCCGGCCGTCCGTATCGTATTTTATCGTCACATAATTACTGTTATTATTGACATCCACCGTTCCCGTCACATAAACATTTCCCGTTTCATCCACTGCGATATCACGAGGAAAGTCATAAGCGCTGTCTGATTCCGTGTGCCGGGCTTCCCATAGCTGAATACCCTCTGAGCTGTATTTTATTGTGGTGATTTCTGTGTACCACTTCGGTTCGGATTTGTCACTGGCCCCTGTGACATATACATTTCCCTGTTTATCTACATCCAGCGCGATGGGGACGTCCTGTTCTCCCGGTCCTTCATACCGTACCGACCATTGCCGGATACCGTGACTATTTATTTTGACAGTAATAAAATGATTATGACTTCTCCCTATCATAACAATATTCCCATAATGATCAACGGCCATATCCTCCATCTCATCATTTCCATGAACAGGTCCATCGTAACGGGTGACCCATTGCTGCTGTCCCTGCCCATTGTATTTGACGATGACCATATCATATCCGGTAGCAGTTCCGGCACTGCTGCCGCCGACATAGACATTGCCGGCATCATCCACCACAATTTTCCATGCCATGTCATCGCCGTTGGCTTCACCATCGAAATACGCCGCCCAGATCTGATCACCATTCGTATTGTACTTTATTGTGTAAAAATCCAATCCCTGCGGCATATGGGTCGAATATCCGGTCACGTAGACGTTTCCATCACCATCGGCAGCAACATCCGTTGCAGAGTCCCACCCGGGAAGGGCTTCGGATTGAACCGTTCGCACCCACGCCTCCCTGACACCCATTGAAGAATAGACATGCCCATGTTGTGCCGACCTGTAGAGACGATCTGTTTGCCAGGGACGATGAATTGGATGAAAATCTCTTTGGTTATGAACCAGACCGTAATCATGCATCGAGCGATAAAACTGATAATGTGAATGTCCTGGATCTTCTTTCCAAAAGGACGAGTCGGCGGGAATGGAATAGGGTTGTTTATATTGCTCTTCCGAATTTTTAAATGGATTGAATTGAAAACGGGTGACAGGCTTTTTTTGAGGGAACGATGGGATAGATAAAGCGTATCCTATTACTGATACGACAAGAAAAAAATAATAATTAATATCACACAGGCGCGCGATGTCCTCCCTCCCTCAACGATGATTCGGACCAATATTCAGCCGCCTTAAAAAGAAATTAATTTTTTGGATACATCATTAATCAGCGACCTCACTAATAATACGGTTAATCACCTCACATCCCGAAGCACTATTATGAAAAATCTAAAACAATTATTTTAAATTTTCACTTTTAACTTTTTACTTTTAACTTTTTACTTTTTACTTTTTCCTTTTCAATTTTTACTTTTTCCTTTTT
>CAZYTI010000053.1:0-11173 GCA_964650065.1 uncultured bacterium | reverse complement strand
GGACCTGGCCTTCTACCCCTTCTTCAGCATCCGCGGACGTCAGGCCCGGGAAATCGAAAAATACGGTAAAGGCGATAGGGTAATACGGCCCGGGGATCTCCTCCATTGTGATGTCGGACTGAAATATTTATACTACAACTCCGATACCCAGGAGTGGGCCTATGTCCTGCGGATCGGAGAGACCGATGTGCCCGAGACTTTCAAGAAGATCATGGCCGAGGGCAACCGGCTTCAGGATATCTATTGTAGCGAATTTATGACCGGTCTCACGGGAAATGAACTCCTGGGCAACATTCTTAAGAAAGCCCGAGCACAGGGAATTTCAAAGCCGCGGGTATATTCCCATTCTCTCGGCTATTTTCTCCACCAACCGGGTCCATTGATTGGACTGCCGTGGGAGCAGGTCCACAACCCGGGTCGGGGAGACGTAAAGCTCGTGCCCAACAGTTGCTTTACCGTCGAGTTGAGTGTCACCATGCCCGTGCCCGAATGGGGAGGTAAGGATTTTCGTCTATCCATTGAACAGGATATCGTTTTTAACGGAGACGGTGCATTCTTTTTAGATGGACGGCAGACGCGTTTTCACATCATCGAATAATATGGTAATAAATCATAACAACAACTCAATTTAACACTGTGAAACTTGGTAGTATTTTGATTCTTTATATTTTTCTCAAAGAATATAATAAAATATTTTACTACAATCTATTCATATCTCAAAGCCTCGACCGGATTGCACACGGCCGCTTTAATGGCCTGATAACTGACTGTAAGCAATGCAATGACCAGTGCCAACAATCCCGATACAAAGAATACTAAAAATCCAATATTGATCCGATATGCAAAATTCTGCAGCCACCTGTTCATGGCGAACCATGCCACCGGCCATGCGATGATGTTGGACAGCAATACCCATTTGGTAAAATTCACACTCAGGAGTCCGATGAGCCCGGGCACGGAGGCCCCCAATACTTTTCGAATGCCGATCTCCTTGGTTTTCCGATCTGCAACAAAAGAAGCCAGACCGAACAAACCCAGACAGGCAATGAATATGGCAAGAGATGAGAATATCATAAACAGTTTCCGGGTCTGATTCTCATTGACATACAAATTATCGTAATCTTGATCTAAAAATGAATATTCAAAAGGCATGTTGGGCGCAAATCGGTTGTAAGTGGTTTCAACGTCTTTGATGATCTCGGAAATATTTTCTGTTTTCAATCGGATGGATATATAACTTTCTGTATTCTTAAAATACCCCCCTGAGAGGAACAGGGCCATGGGTCTGATTACCTGGTGTAAAGATTCATAGTGATAATCCTCGATGACACCGATCACTGTAAAATTCCCCCTATTACTTGACCAGTTGTTAATTTTCTTTCCAATGGGATCATCCCAGCCCAATAATTCCAGGGCTTTGGTATTGAGAATGGCGGCGGATGAATCGGTTCCGAATTCTCTCGAGAAGAATCTTCCCATGGCCATTTCCAGTTTCAGGGTTTTCAGAAAATCATAATCACAAACGCAGGTGTTTAATGTAAAATTATCATCAACACCCTCGGCACCAAATCCCCAATTACTGAAACTCCTTCCCGGCAATGTATTGGAACCGGAAACAGCGTCAACTCCGCTCTGATTCCGTAATACCTCTTTAAATATGTTTACATTATCCCCCAAGGAACCTGGATTCTTGACGACCAAGACCTGTTCTTTATCGAATCCCAGTTTGATATTCTGAAAATATTTCAATTGCTGATAAACGGTCAGGGTGCCGATGATTAAAAAAATCGAAATGGTAAATTGAAAAAGGATCAGGCCATTTCGAATCCATAAACCACTTTTGCTGTCACGGCTTTTCCCTCTGAGCACGGTGACCGGTTTGAAGGATGACAGGACAAAGGCAGGATAGGAACCCGAAACAATACCCACAACGAGTCCCAGCAGTATGAGTGTCGGAATAACCAATGCATTATCAAAGTAATGAATATCGATCTGCCTGCCCATCAGATTTCTGTATGAGGGCAAAAGGAGTTCAACAATCAATATGCCCAGAATCAGGGAGATAAAACTCAACAATACCGATTCACTTAAAAATTGACCCATTAGCCTGTTCCGGTCCGAACCAACCACTTTTCTCAAACCGACTTCCTTGGCCCTTAATGAAGATTTTGCCGTTGAAAGGTTCATGAAATTAATACAGGCAATCAGCAGGATGATGACACTGATGGCTGAAAATATTTTTACGTACATCTCATTACCGTTGGCCTCGAATTCACCGTTCAGATCCGAGTTTAAATGTATTTCAGTCACAGGCTGCAGAAAATACTCCCAATAATTGCCCTTTGCCACCCACTCATCAAACTGATCTCCCCCCATGTATTTTCGGGTAAATGCCTTTAGCTTTTCCTCGACTTCTGCTTTGGACGTGCCCTCTTTTAACACGAGATACGAAATGAAGTTGTTGGAGGTCCAACCGGTGTTATTGATAAAAGATGGAAAAGTCGTCAAAGAAACCAGCAAATCATAGTGAAAATGCGAATTGTGAGGCATATTCTCTGATACACCGGTTATTTTAAAATCAGCTCGACCTGGACCGACCGGGAAATTAGCAGTCAGGACTTTTCCGACGACATCCGTATTACCAAAATATTTCAAGGCCGTTTCTTCAGTGATCACCATGGTATTGGGTTCGGTTAAAACGGTGTTGGGGGTCCCAAGAATCAGGGGAATGGTGAATACGTTGTAAAAAGTGGAATCCACCGCAAAAAATCTTGATTCATAGAACGTTCTCTCATCCAGGCTGACAGGAACCCGGCCGGCATTCAAAAATTTGACGCCCGTCTCAATCTCAGGAAATTCCTCAAACAGTTTCAGGAAGGTGATGGCCGAGGAATAGGTCTGATGAATTTTCGTATCCCCAATGGAAGCCCTGACAGCGACCCTGTATATGCGATCCGCTTTCTCATGATAGGTATCGTAACTCAATTCAAATCGAACAAAAATGAAAATGAGAACGCTGCAGGCGATGCCAATCGCCAGTCCGGCCACATTGATAAAGGTAAATCCCTTATGCTTGATAATGTTTCTCAAGGCGATTTTGAAGTAATTTTTGAACATTACTGTACTCCTATAAATCAAAATAGTATTGAATGTGGGTGAAGAGATAATGAATGAAAACGAATATTATTGTTACTATTTATAACGTTTTAGGTAAGAAAGGGTTGCATTGGATTGATAATAAATGAAAAATGTTTTTATGAATTCATACAGGGACATGGGCACAATCCTGCTTTTTGAGTTCTCTTTTAAATCTGGAGCTTCTGCAGAGATAATAGATCAGTTTTCCTACCAACAGTACAGCCAATACCGCTCCGAAAGTTATTTCTATCCATCCCAAATATGTAAAGCGCCGGATTATCCTCCAACCAAAATGATACATGACTAAAACATGATTAAAAACCATGAGAATAAAAATCCCAATATAGCCGTCCTTGATAGATTGTCGTATCATATTTTTCCAGGATCGAGCGCCCATGTACAACAACCAGACAATGATGAGGTGAATGATCCCCATGTAATTTTGCCGGTTAAACTGAGATAGTCCACACACCGCATTAAATCCCAGAGCCGTTCTCCCATGAGAAGGCGGCCCGCTTCATAAACCTCATGCTGGCCCACGTCCGTCGATATGGTGACAACCCCCTTCTCTGCCAGGGCTGTCGCGAATCCCCTATATATGGACTCAACAGCATTCCAAAACCCGTAGAGGCAGGAGCCTCTCCGGGAGATGCACTGATTCACGCATCGTATCTGGTTATTGGTTGTAAAGCATTTTTCTTGTCCGAACAAATTCACCGGCTTTCAGGTGATAAATATAGATACCTGAAGTCACCTGCCTGTCATGGTCGTCACGCCCGTCCCAATGGATCCGATAGGTGCCAGGTTCCTGTTGAGCATAAACAAGTGTCCGGATCACCTGGCCGGATACGTTGTAGATGACGAGTTCAGCCACACAAGGCCTGGGCAATTGGTACATAATCTGTGTTTTGGGATTGAACGGATTGGGATGGTTTTGCGAAAGATAAAAATGTCCGGGACTGAGTCGCTCCTCCGTTTCGATACCGACAACAATTGCCTGGACTTCTTCACTGAAGCCACTTTCATTCTCGTGTATATCGATGGCCCTCAATTTGTAGGCATACGTGATTCCGGGTATCACATTTGTATCGATAAAGTTGTTTTGCCTGATCGTATCGTAGACATCATTGTTACGGTATAGGACGTAGACGGACAGATCCGGTTCCGTCGACATCTCCCAGGTGAGCCGAATTGCTGCGTCCTGAATCTCAGCCGACAGGCCTGCCGGTTCTGCGGGTGCCAGATTGTCGACACTATATCCACTGTCCGGTTCCGAATCGTAAAATACATCTATGTCATGGGTATGAGCAGAGATGAAAAAATAGTGTGTTCCATCTGTGGCGGACATGGAGTCATACAGCGTTGAGGCCGTGAATGAATATGTCTGGAAACGATGTGAACTCTGATTGGCGAGCCATTCCCATGCGTGTTCTGTACCGTTGAGAGTCTGGGGCCGGGATGCGGAACCGATTAAATCGGCAGGCGTACCTCCCGATGAAGAAGATTTGTATGATGAACCTTCGGGCAGGGCACGCCAAATACTGTAATAAGAAACATTTCTGCCAAGATCCAAATAGGAGGCATCCCATTTCAGGGTAACGCATCCGCCCTGATCGTTTGCAACATCCCTGACAGAGGTAACCACGGGCTCGTAAGTTTGCCGGTACACATATGCCAGACCCGTCCTGTGATATTGACTCGCCATGGCCCCGATGAGAATCCTGCCTCCACTGATAGAAACGGATTGACCGTAATAATCATAATTCGAACCCTCGGTGGACGTCAATTTGGCCTCCTTTTTCCATTGGGTGCCATCACGTCTGAAAACATAGGCCGAGCCCGACAGGAGTCCGTGGTCGTTATCCTTATGGGCACCAACCACGATATAATTGTTTTCGTTGGAGACAGAGGTACCAAAACTATCTCCCGCAGCCCCGTCTTCGGCTGTCAATTTTACCAATTGACTCCATACATCCAGGGACTTCTCAAAGACATAGACGGAGCCCGATTGATCTCCACAGTCATCGTCTCCCCTGGATCCGACTACGGTATAGGCCCCTGCAATGGATACGGCATTCCCAAATTTATCTCCTTCAGCACCGTCTTCGGGTGTGAGTTTTGCAATCTCATTCCATTCTGAATCGGTACGTTTAAAAACATATACCGCCCCCGATGCATAACCGTTTACATCACTCCCGGAAGCGCCTATCACGGCATAATTCCCTTCTATACATACGGAATATCCAAAGAGATCTCCTGCCGCCCCGTCTAAGGCCGTGAGCTTTTCCACTTCAAACCAGCCCGTATCCATACGTTGGAAAATAAAAGCAGCACCCTTATTGGTATCGTCCCTGTGCGCGCCAACGATGGCATAATCACCGTATAGGGAAACTGAATACCCGAAATCATCACCAGCTTCTCCATCACTGGCGGTCAGCTTGGCATCCTGGCTCCAACCGCCATCCGTCTGTTTATAAATATAGACGGAACCCGAGCCCTCTCCCCGATCGTCATCCCCAAGAGCTCCAACAATTGCATAATCCCCAAACATGCCAACGGAGTGACCAAAATAATCCCACTCTTCCGCATCAACGGGGGTCAATCTGGCCACTTCGTTCCAGATACCCGAAACACGTTCAAAAATATAGACTGCGCCTGAATACTCACCTTGTTCTGATTCGCCATACGCTCCAATCGCTATATGGCTCCCATGGATTGAGACCGCATTTCCGAAAAAATCCACCGTTGAACCACTCGGCACGAGCTGGGTTTCAATTTGAGCATATGTGAGGCAACGGGTAATCATGAAAAAAAGCCCAATGAGGAATCGTCTACTATTTGCATTCATCGTCTTCCCTCCCCTGTTATTTAATTGAACTGCTAAAACATGCATTGGATATGCAGTCGATGACCGCCCACATCCACCGATTTACCGGGGATTACGGGTGCTCCTCCAAAATTGGTTTCTTGTGCTGAAATGGTCAGAGGAATCATCGGAGGCGTTTAGGGAGACTCGTGGTTCCACATCTCCCGGGAAGATCAGCTTCCTGAATCGAAATAGAGTGATGTTCAACAAGAGGATTTATAAAAAATACGTGAATAATTTCTTGAAGTCAAGAGGAAAAAGAAAAAGCGAGTCGGGTGCGGCTCGCCGCACCATGTCAAGATCCCGGCCACTGCTCAGCGACGCCTACGGCCTCGAGGAAGGTTTCCAACTCCAGGTCGGTATGGTGTTTTTGTGACACTTGCCATATTAAAAATCATATCGGAAGTAATGGGAATAGAATCTTCCGATAATCCGCTTGTCAGCAACAGCGTTTCCTGCCCCGGAATTTTTAAGGCTGCGGAGATGCCCTTCACTGAGTGCTCTTCCCGGCTGGTATCCAAAACCCTCTGTAATCGGTCTGCTAATGTGATCTCAACCCGGGTGGGGGATTCTTTGGAATAGGTCCCAAAATTTTGAATCAGTTGGCGTTTTCCAGATAATCGTCCGCTATCCGATACCGGTCGCATTGGGCTCTGATCCATTCCTCAGACCTGTCATACAGCCGCGTATTGGTGACAATCTGCCAGGGCGACGGATACGCCGCGTTCGTTCATTCCGTCCGTGACGAATAACACGCTGTTCAGCAATAACAGTCGGTCTTCAATTTTCAGGCTTTTCAATGTGCGAATGGAATCGGGTTCGGTCGTCTCGACATGCATAAAATCGACATGCAACAATTCCCGGTCCACATTGGTTACATTGTCATTCGAGCAACTCAGCATGGATCCAAGTTGGACGATGCTCAGTCCAAGAAAAAATACCCTTTTCATGAATTTCATATCAACAGCCCACAATATGGTTTTTCAGATACTGGATTCAAAGATTATTTTTCGATTCATGATGTTTTTTCATTCATCTTTCATCGTTCTTCATGGCATCTTCACCGCATTATGGTCCTGACCAGAAATAACTTGGATTGCTGGTATTGTACTTCACGACACCGTCGAGCCCTTTAAAGGCGTCATTCGCCGGATCCAGGTATATTAATGTCTGGTTGACAGCATCGTCGATATGAAAAACACAATTGCCGCCGAATGAAGAATTCACCACGCAGGCAAATCGGTAAAAATTCTTGGAGAGATAATGCAGATTATCCGTCTGACTCAGGGGACTCCCATTATAATCGGCATCCTCGTCCAAATGCAGAGGAATGTCTCGTCTTAAATTATCCCGTATCTCGGCCACGCTCATCACCATGCCATCATCATCGGTATAATACCCTAAAAAGGTAGGATCCACATACACCCACTTATCCAGTGTTTTGGAATACACGATGTTAAACGCATGCCACTCGGTGTACATATAATACTTGGCATTACCGTGGATGACTCGTGATTGCCATCCCATCGATAGATAAACCTCGTTCAACACAATGGCCATCGCCACGCAGTTCACCCCTCTCCCCGTCTCTTCACAGTAATCGAGGATATTCAATGCATTCTCGGGATCAGGGCTCGGACTGTTACCGTCATGCCTGATCGTTCGATGCACCCATTTTAAGAGGTTGATGATTCTTGACCATTCATCCCCGTCACCGGCCACGGCATCCAGATTGTATCGATTCCTGATTTGATTAAGATTTTCGTCGGATGAATCTTGATAGGTAAATGCAGGTAAATCGTTTGTGGATTCATAAGCATACCCGGGGCTTGCTTTTAGAACGGCCAAATAGTCAAAATTGCGGTCGTATTGAAATGGAAAATCGACCTCATCAGGTTCGGAAGGCGATTTGCTGGAGCAAGCAAAGAATACGCTCAATGAAAGGACGATAAAAATGGATTGCAGGGCTGTCTTCATTTTGAATGAACTCCTCGTCAATTCGGAAATCCGGGACTGTGATTAAGAACCATCCTTGCCGTTATTGCACTAAATCTTTCATCAAGTTTTCTCATGGCATTCATTGTATCGACAAGTTTAAGGCTGTCTTTGGGTGACAAGAATTTGAAAATTAATAGACTGTAAAGAAAGATAATAAAAATATCGTTTTATACAGGTGCGAACTTATTTGAAAAATTAAAATCTGCAGTAGATATCTTATTCGGTAATCAGCAAGTAAAAAAAGTCGGCAGGAGAACAGAATACCAGAGTATCAGATTGTTATTCTCCTGATCTCCTGATTCTCCGATACCCTGCCCACTGATGTCCTGATTTTCTGATCTGCTTCATTTACCGATAACCGATTACCTTTTTCCCCTCCCCTCGAACACCTCCGTTCACCGTTCACCGTTTACCGTTCACCGTTTTTCCCACTCACCAATCACCACTCACAAATTTTCATTCGTACTTTAAAGCTTCAGCCCGCCGAAGGCGGACTTTCATCTCATTCGTACTTCAACGCCTCAGCCGGATTTGTCCGCGCTGCCCTGACAGCCTGGTAGCCGACTGTCAAAACACCAATCATCAATGTCATGCCACCCACAGTTAGGAATATCCACAGCTGCACATTTGTCCGATAGGCAAACCCCTGAAGCCACCGGTTCATGGCGAAATAGGCTATCGGCCAAGAGATGATATTGGCGATGAGGATCCATTTGGAAAATTCCTTGATTAACAAGACGATGATCCCTGAAACAGAAGCACCAAAAACCTTTCGTACGCCAATCTCTTTGGTCCGCCGCATGGCCATGAATGAGGCCAATCCCAATAGACCCAGGCAGGAGATAAAAATAGCCAATCCGGTAAAAGTCTTCAAAATTTTACCGATCCCTTCTTCGGCCCGATAGAGTCTTTCAAAACTCTCATCCACAAATCCATAATCGAAAGCATAGTCCGCGGCAAATTTTTCATAAGTCGTCTTCATGAATGCTATCGTTTCAGAGATATTTCCCGGCGCGATTCTGGCATAAACCATACTGGGATTGCCAAAACCAAAGGTCCCGCTGGAAAGTAGAATAATGAGAGGCTCGATCTCCGAGTGAAGGGAACGAAAATTAAAATCTTTCACGACCCCGATAACATGGAAGGGTGTTAAATTATCTTCTCTACCATAATCGATCCGCTTCCCAATGGGATCGTCAAATCCCATGACTTGCAGCGCCTTCTCGTTGAGGATCATGCCCGAACTGTCCGACAAAAACGTTCGTGAAAACTGCCTGCCTGTCATCATCTCCATTTTAAATGTGTCGAAATAATCGTAATCCACAAATGTATTTCGAAATAGCACATCCTCCTCGGGATCCTGTCCCTCCCAATGCCACAAACTGTTGGAAAAGGTGAAACCGAATGTGGGAGTACTCGAGGATCTGGCCACATTCAAAATAACGGGATTCTTTACAAGCTCATTCCTGAACGCATCGTACTGCTGCCGGACTTGGGGAGCAGCCTGAAAAGAGACCAGGTTCTCTTTGTCATACCCAATGTCTTGAGTCTGCATATATCGAATCTGAGAATAAATCACAAACGTCCCCACCAATAACAGAACGGATATGGCAAACTGAAACACGACCAGAGCTCTTCGGAACAGGGATTTCCTGGTTCCCATCTTTTCGGCACCTTTGAGCACTTTGACCACCTGAAATGAGGAGAGAATGAAAGCGGGATAAATGCCCGAAAGAATTCCGGTGAACACAGTAACGCCGAATATACTCATGATCATCACCGGCGTTCCAAGGCTGCTGATTGAAAAGTCCTTACCCGATAATTGATTGAAGTATGGAAGACATAAAACAACGATTCCTATGGCAATGATGAATGAAAAGAGAGATAACAACACCGACTCATTCAAAAACTGATAGATGAGTTGGCCCTTGTAAGCCCCGGCGACCTTTCGCATGCCGACCTCTTTGGACCGGAGGGATGAACGGGCCGTCGAGAGATTCATGAAGTTGATGCAGGCGATGAGCAGGATGAATGAAGCCGCCCCAAAGAATATATAGACATACTGAATATTCATTTTCACCGCATTATCATATCCGATCCCTGTTGAAAAATGGATCTCGGTGATGGGTTGGAGGGTCAGTTTCTCCCAGTCCTCCAACGTGGGCTTCGCATCCAGAAAATCGTATATCTTCTTCTGGTCAATTTCTGGTGACACTAACTCGTGTAATAGTAGATAGGTCGTAAAAGTACTGTTGGTCCATCTCTCCACTGAAAAACCCAATTCTTTGGCGAATGCCATGGTGCCTAAAAAATCGAAGGACAGATGGGAATTATCAGGTATGTCTTGCAGAACACCAGTCACTTTAATATCCCACCTGTCACCGATAGGGATTACCTTGCCGATGGGATCTTCACTTCCGAAAAGGGCACCTGCTAACTCTTCGGTGATGACCATGGAATGGGGATCTGTTAGGGCCGTTTCCGGATCCCCTTTGATGAGCGGGAACGAAAACATCTTCAAAAAGGATGGATCCACATACCCCCCACTCCGAATGAGGATTTTGTCATTATATCTCATTCTCCATCGGGCATTTTCGTATCTGGCATAATCATCAATCTCGGGGATTTCTTCTTTCAAGGCAGGACCCAGGGGACCCTGGGTAATGGACCAGGTGACCACTTCCGAGTATTTAATATGCTGAAGTACTCGGAACAGCCGATCCTTCTTCTCATGAAACTGGTCAAAACTCAATTCCTGGAGCACCCACAAAAGGATGAGAATACAACAGGCCATGCCAATGGCCAGGCCGATGACATTGATAAAAGAATAAATCCTATGTTTTCGCATGTTTCGAAGTGTCATTTTGATATAATTCCTGAACATCACAATCCTCCAGTAAATGGAGTTTATAGAATGGGATGGAAATAATTTGAGAATCTGTGACCAGTACCACAGCAATGCACGCATCCGTCCCTCTCTGCTGGCCATTTCTGAGTATATCTCTTCAAAATCACCGACGAGAGAGTGATGGCCCTTCCCGTTCAACATCCCGGATAAAATCCAGTATCCAATAATGGATTTTTTGGGACGCCCCGTTTTCATCGATCCCCACCATCAGCGAAGATCAATCCCGAGTACCCCTTCCACATGACTTCATTGACACGATAGAT
>CAZYTI010000052.1:0-11175 GCA_964650065.1 uncultured bacterium | reverse complement strand
ATCAGCTCTTTCTCAATATCTTCCACTGCTAATTTTCGATCAAAAAGTGCCAGGTCAAATTCATTTGTCAATTGAACACCTTTTTCCGTGATACAGTTTGCTTCACAGTTACCACAAAAGATACAGGAATCATATCTTAACTCGATTCTTCTCATCGGTGGAGGTGTCTTCTCTTTGATAGGTTCTTCAGGATCTATGACTGTAATGGCCAAGCCCGGACAAACTTCAGAACATGCCCCGCACCCAACGCAGTATTCTTCGAAATACTTGGGCTTCCCCCTGAATCCATCAAAACCTTCGTGGGGTTCAAAAGGAAATTTCGAAGTGTACGGTTTCGAAAAGAGTGATTTTATAGCTTCTTTCAGTTCTCTTAGTTTTGGTTATTTCATCTCAGTTCCGATTACAAACTCTATTTTTTGCCACGATCTTCCTTATATCGATCAATGACACTCTTCTCATATAGCTTGACACCAAAGATATGAGCGCCTCGTGCTAAAGCATGTGCTCCAACCGGAGATGTTAGCATGAGGAATGGAATTCCCAATAATGCTTTCACACCAAGACTCGAGAAACCATGCATCATGAAAATGCCAAACAGTATTCCACATGTACCAAACGTCACACATTTTGTAGCTGCTTGCAGCCTGTTATAGACGTCCGGCAATCTAAGTAAACCGAGACAGCCAAGCACGTCGAAGGCAACACCAACTCCGATGATAATCATACCTATTAATTCGTTCCAAGTCATGAGCCTACTCGTCTAACGTTTTATGATCAAGATACTTAGCAAGAGCCAAAGTACCGATAAAACTCAGAAATATCCAGGCTAAAGCAACATCGATGAGAAAGTGTCTTTTTGTGATTACTGCCAATAATGCGGTCATTCCAACGGCCAAGACTCCCATGATGTCGATAGCCACCATGCGATCAGGTATGGAGCGCCCACGCCACGCCCTGATCATACAGGCAAAACAACAGACAATAAGAATGATAAAATATGTATTCATTACGCTCTCAATCGAATATTTTCAAGAGAAATTTCTCGAATCTTCCGACAATCTCCGTACTCGCGTCCTCAACCTCTTGATACTTAACATTAATCCAATGTATATAAAGGAATTCATCTTCAATGTCGACCGTTAACGTTCCCGGTGTTAATGTTATCGAATTGGCCAAAAATGCTTTTCCCATCTCTGACTGCAGATTTGTTTTTACTTTTACAATGCCCGGTTTGATAGGCATCTTTGGATGCAGTACTCTGTAAGCGACGTCAAAATTTGCCTTGGCCATTTCCCACAAGAAAAATGGAATATATGCAATGAACCAGAACCATCTTTGAACTTGAAATACCTTCGCTGGCTCGTCTACAAAAAGATTACCGAAGATAAAACCGACTACTATAGAGACAAATCCCCCGACAACCAAATTTGGCCAATTTAGTGTCCACGTCAGCATGAGCCATATTGCGAAGGAGAAGAGTATTAATAGGATCTTTCGCACCTCTCAGCCTCCTAAAACCATTTTTGCATACCCTATTCCCTGCTCAACAACCTTTACTGCCGGATCTAGCACCACCTCACGAAATTGGGGGAGCAGAAGAATTCCTAGACCCAAACTAAGGACTGCCAGCACCACCATGGAAATGCACATGAATACCGGAACCTCTTTGACCTTACCAAAGGCACTTCCCAGGGCTCCAAAGAAAGCCAATTTTTGAACCTTCATATAATATGCCAATGTGACAATACTCGCCAGAATGGCTACACCGGCTAAAACATGATGCCCGCTCTCTACCGCGGCCAAGATGATGATCAATTTACTCCAGAAACCACCCAGAGGAGGAATTCCACTCACAGAAAGAGAACCGATAAGGGAAGTCGTTCCTGTCACCCGCATCTGTTGAGAAAGTCCTCCCATACTTTTCAGATCTCTTTTCCCTGTAGCATATTCAACCGCCCCGGAATTGAAAAAGAGTAGGGATTTGAAGACAGAATGATTGAGTAAGTGAAACAGGCCTCCCAAGATCCCCAAGGGTGTTCCCAACCCAAATGCAAAAATGCAATATCCGATTTGACTGATGGAGGAGTAGGCCAACAGCCGTTTAAAATCGTTTTGCCCCAGTGCAATAAAAGCACCTACCACCATCGACAGGGTACCGAGTACCAAGAAAATGGTCAAGATCGATGGCATGGCAGCCAGTCCAAACACATTGAAGAATATACGAATCAGGGCATAAACGCCCAACACTTTCGAACCAACTCCCGCAATCATGGCTGATATAGGGGCAGGAGCAGAAGGATAAGCATCTGGAAGCCATGCATGAAATGGCATCAATCCCGCTTTCAGACTAAAGCCAACCAGGAAAAGTATTCCCATAAATATAACGGCCGGATTCGGTCCCAAATCTGCTAATATCCTTGAAGCGTCGGCCATATTAAGGGTCCCGGTCAAATAATAAAAGAAGGCAATCCCAAGCAGAATAATGATGGATGCCATGCCTCCCAGTACCTGATACTTGAAAGAGGCCTCCAACGATTCAGCTTCCACACCGAAAGCGACAAGCGCATAGGTAGCGATTGCGGTAATCTCCAAAAATACGAATAAATTGAACATATCTCCGGAGAGTACAACTCCATTCAGACCTGCCAACATCAATAAGAAAAGTGTGTAATACTTTCCCCTATCCGTATAGTTTTTCAGGAAGGGCACAGAATAGAGTGTCACCAGGAAAGCCACGACATTGATGATAATCAGCATCAGTACCGTCAACCCATCCATCACCATGGCAATCCCAACAGGGATTCCCTCAACCGGTTTCCAACCTCCAGCATAGTAGACGATGGTTTCGGTTGAAAATCGCAGGCACCAGAGGGATAAACCCATGAGAAATACGCTGGTGAGGTTTCCCATCCAATCGGGAAAACCTTTCAAAAACTTTGAAAAAATCGGTGTAAGAAATGCCGCTCCCAGAGGAACGATAACAAATAATGGTAATAAACTCATCCGCGAAGTTTCCTGATTTTTCGCACGTCGAGGGTATTGTACTTTTCATGAATTCGCACGGCTATTGAAACCATCAATGCCGTGGTTCCCAGACCAATGACGATAGCCGTTAGTACAAGGGCCTGAGGTAAAGGATCCACAAAGATAACCTTATCACTCAATCCTTCTGTGACAATGGGTGCCGTTCCCCCCTCCCTATAACCCACGAGGGCGAAGAAAAGGTTAACTGCATACTCCATGATCATCAGACCGATGATGATCTTGATAAGATTCCGTTTTACTAAAACACCGTATAGACCAATCAAAAACAGAAGAGTGGCCAGGATGAAGATAATCATGACTTCTCCCCAACCTTCAGTACGACCAATGAAATGAAAATAGCGAACAAAGCAGCTCCCACTTCGATTCCGATGGCAATATTACTCAGAGGAATGATTCCAGCACTAAAAAGTAGAAATGGTTGGCCGGGATTCATTTTAAATATTACATTAGAGAAGAAATATGTCCCCTGGACAAAACCGAGCATGGCTATGAACCAGAAGAGGAAAATACCAAGACTTTCTGAGAATGAAGCACGCCATTTCTTGAGCTCACTCTTCGTTTCCTCTGAGCCATAAGCCAGAACAACCAGTGCAAAACAACCTGCTATTAGGACACCCCCTGCGAAACCACCTCCAGGAGTAAGATGTCCGTGCAGGACAATATAAATGCCCAGCAGGAGTATAGACGGAGCCATGAGTTGCGTGATTCGTTTGACGATGAGTGTCATACCCCTCATGATTTCTTCCTCCCCACCTTTCTCAGAACAGCCACAACCCCAGCCACAGATGTGAACAGAACAGTCGCCTCACCCAGGGTATCGTAACCTCTAAAATCCAGAATTACCGCAGCGACTAGATTGCTGGCTCCCGTAAGGGAAAGGCCTTGATCGACGTAAACCCGAGCCATTCGAAGTGTTTGTAATCCAAAATCGGGCAGATGATTAAAGGCTTTGACCGCTGTCAACATAAACACAACAATGAAAACCAATCCTGCACACCAAAGCAGAACCTTTTTCGTGTTGAATTCCTCGGCTGTATCCTCTCTGGAAGTCTTAAGAACTGCTGCAATGAGAATGATAAGCGTCATGGTTTCAACAACAATTTGGACAATCGCCAAATCCGGTGCGTGTAAAATTAAAAATATGATCGTGAGCGCAAAGCCAATAATTCCAAGAGAGATAATCCCAGACAAAAGATCCTTGCTCTCCAGAGCAACGATTGCGCCTAAAATCATCAATACCATAAGAAGGATGAGGGTCGTCAGCATCCGATCAACTCCCCATTAAAACGACAAGTAAAACAACCATACCAATGAAAACCCACATCATATAGGTAGTCAACACACCCGTATGGGCCTTCTGAAATAATCCTGCGACACTGAGAGCGAACCGACTGCCTTGATCATAGATATCGAAAAATTTGGCTTCGGCCCAATTATAAATACGTTGAAGTCCTCCCATCTCTCGGATCGTGTTGTAGAATCCAGTGCCGGTGACACGGGCCTCCACCGGAAGACGTTCACCACCGATAAAAGTATCCGCTTCACGAATTCCCTTTAAATTCCCAGCCAAATAGATCAAGAATCCGACGAAGAGTCCTAAAAGAATCATGATCGTGGCCAGACCAGGCGCCCATAGCCCCAAATAAGAAATGCCGGGTACTGACGGAAGGAGAAAATGTTTTAAGGGAATCGAAAACGCAAAAATGCCGAAAACCACGCAGAGTAAAGCCAAAACCATCATGGGAAAAGTCATCCCAAATCCAACCTCTTTCACCTTGTCAGAACTCGTGAGTTTGGAGGGTACACCCAGGAAGGTCGTATGGGTGAGTTTCATAAAACTGGCGAGGGTTAATCCACTACCAAACATGGCAGCCACCAGCCAGATGATCCAAAGTTTATCCCCGCTGGTACCGAGTTCAACCAATCCCTGGTAGACCATCCACTTGGACACGAATCCATTGAAAGGAGGTACACCGGAAATGGCAAAAGCAGCGATGAGAAAGGAGATAAAAGTCAGAGGCATTCGTTTTCCCAATCCCCCCAACTTATCAAGATCCGTTGTACCCGTCCTGTGTTGTACGGCCCCGCCTGAGAGGAAAAGACAAGCTTTATAGATCGAATGGTTCAGCATATGGAAAAGACCGCCGGCAATACCGATGGGATTTCCTGTTCCAATGCCTAAAACCATATATCCTACCTGAGAAACAGCATGATAAGCCAAAAGCCGTCTCAGATCGTGCTGAATGAGAGCCATCATCACAGCTGCAATAATCGTTACTGCACCTACAATCATGAGAAAGAGGTTCATCCCTCCCGACATCTCAAAGAGATTCAAACACATTCGGCCCAGAAGATAAATGCCCAGAAGTTTGTCTAAAGCCGCAGGAAGGTAGGCTGTGATGGGTATTGGTGCCGTTTCTGCCACATCTGGAATCCAGGTATGAAGTGGCATTGCACCTGCTTTGGCAAATGCCCCCAATGCCAGAAGAATGAATGCAAAATAAACCAGGGTGCCATCAAACGGCATGAGTATTTTATTCATCTCAAATGAGGAAGTCAGGACATAGATGAATCCGATTCCCAATAGAATAAGCGCGTCACTCGCACCGATGATAACCAAAGTCTTCTTGGCTGCAGGAGCCGCCGCATCACCCCCGGTTAGAACGAGGAGATAAAGGGTAATTCCCAGGAATCCCCAGAAAATCAGCAGGACGATGAGATGGTTGGCCAACAGGGCTCCGCATGCCGCTCCAATCGTCCATAGCAAAGAACCATAATAGGTACTCAGCTTTTCCTTTCCTTGCATGAAACGAATGGAATACACTGTGATGAGGAATCCAAAAAGGCCCGAAGCCATTAAAATAAAACTGCTCAGATCATCAAGACGGAACAGGAGCGATCCATTGTACGTCCAATCGAGAGGCTTCTGAGTAAAAAGCCAGATGACCCATCCAAACGTACCGGCAGAACCAACAAGCGCGAGGAATTCACGGATTAATTTTACTTTTCGAGGAATAAGTACACAGATGGTACCGAGAATGATTGGAATTACAATGGGATAGAGAAGTGGATTCATTATACACCCAACTCTTTTCTGACTTGCTTCGTCCTCTCGTGGGAGAGACGGATGAGGTCATCTCCCTTCAAAACACGTTTTTCACTTCTATCATGATCCACGACAACCACACGCTCCGTGCAACAGTAGCAAGGATCAACAGCGGCCAGTACAAGGGCCGCATCCGCAACACTTTCCCCGACACAGGCGACTTCATTGGAGAGAATATTCGTATAACTGGGAGCCTTGACTTTATAGCGAGCGGGGAAATTGGAACCATCGCTACGACAGTAATGATATACTTCACCACGCGGGGCTTCATGCCGGCCAATGCCTTCACCCGGTGGTAGCTCTTTAACATGGAGATCTATAATACCCGGCTTCATTTTCTCAAAACACTGTTCGAGGATTTTTATCGATTCGTACATTTCGAGAATGCGACAAGCTGCCTTTGCGAAGACATCTCCTTCTTGAAGTACGACGATATCAAAATCGACCCAATCGTAGGCGAAATAGGGGTCATCTTTTCGTACATCAATGGCAACACCTGAAGGCCGAGCCGTAGGACCAACGACACAATAATCTTTCGCTTGCTTCGCTGTAAGAACGCCAATGCCTTTGGTCCTCGCATGGATGACCGGATCGTCCATGACAGCACCTTTGAACATATCCACGATCGGTTTCAAATCATCTAATGATTTTTTAAACCATGGGATGTCTTCATCGAGGATATCTTTTCGGACGCCGCCCACCTTGAACATAGCGTAGTGCTGACGATTACCGGTCATTTTATCCAGGATATCACAAACCGCTTCTCTGTATTTCCAAGCCCACATCCAAACGGTGTTGTATCCGATAAAGTGACCTGCCAATCCCAGCCAGAGGAGATGGGAATGAACTCTCTCCAGTTCGGCCACAATGGTTCGTATATACTGGGCCCTTTCAGGCGCCTCGATACCACCCAAATCTTCCATGGCGTTCACGGAAGCACAGGGATGACTCGTCGAACAGATACCACAGATTCTTTCAACAAGAAAAACCACCTGATCCCATGATTTGGACTCGGCCAACTTTTCCATCCCTCTATGGTTGTAACCGATCTCTATGTCCAACTTGACAACCTTCTCGCCTTCCACATGGAGTTGGAAAAACTCGGGTTCTTCCTGAAGCGGATGATAGGGTCCGATGGGGATAATTTCGCTCATTGATCCCTCCTTAAGGGATAATTCCCTTCCGGCCAATCATCGGGTAGCAATAACGGTATCAAATTGGGATGGTTTTTCACTCCGACACCCAGCAATTCAGCTATCTCTCTCTCAATCCATTTGGTTCCCGTAATAACGGAAGTGAGGGACTCGACTTCACATTTCGGTTTTTTCAAGAAAACCTTCAAGGTAAAAACCTGAGGTAATTGAAAAAAATCAAAATGATAGAGTACTTCAACCCCACCCCGAGGTGTATCCACAGCAGAGGCAATGATGAATCTTGCCTGTAGATCTTCGAATATGAACCGTGCGAAATCGACCAAATCAGCAGGATCAATATCTACATAGATTCTCTTTTCGTTGTGTGCGAACCACTTGAGAATCTTGTCGTCAAACTTTTGATGAATCTCTTTTTCTATTTCTTTCCAGGTCATACGACTCTCACCTATCACGCCTTCTGTCTAAGCATGGTCAAAAGTTTTGCTACTCCAGCGATCATCCCTTCGGGTTTGGGGGGACAACCGGGAATGTAGATGTCTACGGGTAGAACCTCATCCACTGCCTTCGGACATGTATAACTCCCGGTAAAAACACCATGATCCAGGGCACAGGTTCCTATAGCAATGACCACACCGGGTTTGGCCATTTGTTCGTATACTTCCTTGGCCCGTTCCATACATTTAATCGTCATATTCCCCGTAACCAGAAGCGCATCGGCGTGTCTGGGACTGCCGACCAGTACAATACCGAATCTTTCAAGATCATATCTTGGCGTTAGGCAGTCGAGAATTTCGATGTCACAGTTATTACAACTTCCTGTTGACAGATGATACACCCACGGGGATTTTGTTAATGCTTTTAGTTTAATTCCCATAGAATCATAATCCCAAAAAGGCTAAAATCACAGCCAATATACCCATTATGGTTACCGGCCCCCATAAAAACCGTACTGCATTGTGAATTTGTAGTCGAGGATTCGTATTCCGTATGAGTACAATAAGCACAAGAAGAACGACATATTTTAATATGGACCAGAGAATATTCAATCCTTGAAAATTCATTCCTCCAAGAAAAACAACCACAAGCACCATGGGCAGCGTGAAGAGCATCATCATCCGTGTCAGTTTAAAGATCGCGTAAGGAGGTCCTGAATACTCAACAAAGGGACCACTCATGATTTCGGTTTCCGCTTCAGGAATGTCAAAGGGAATGAGCGTCAGTTTTGCCTGCATGCATATTACTGCAACAATCGTTGCCAGCACACCCGAAAGGGATGCGAATACCATGCCGTTGTTCTGTTGTAATTCAACAATCTTGGCCAATTGAATCTCACCGCCCAACTTGATCACAGCAACAAAAACCGCCAACAAGAAAGGCAGCTCATCGGCCAGCATCAGCTTCATTTCCCTGCTGGCTCCCAGAGAGGCAATTGGGTTTTTCGATGCAAATCCGCCGATGATCACTGCAAGCATGGGAAAAATCAAGAAATAGATAACAACGATGAGATCACCCACAAATCCTGCATCCGGCCAAAGAATGGCTGACCAGACAAGCGTAGAAACCAGTGTCACGCCCATTAATCCAAAAAGAGGTGCAAGAAGGAAAGTTACTTTGGAACATCCTCGAGGAATGACGGTCTCTTTCCCCAATAACTTGACAAAGTCATAGAGGGGTTGGAATAGAGGTGGCCCGACTCGCCACTGAACTCTCGCAGTTACTTTCCTATCGATCCAGCTCGCTAACATGCCAACGACGGCTGTAAAAAGAAATCCCGGAAAGACCAAATATGCTAAAATAGGATTCATATCAGATAAATTCTTCCTTCTTCCAAGGGATTGAGTGAACGACTAAATGATCTCCAACTGCAAATCTGTGGTCCTTGAGATCGGGCTCGAATTCACCATATTGAACGGCTTTCTCACCGCATCCACCCACACATACCGGGACCTCCTTCTCGCCCAATCGCCCGATACAAAAATCACACCGTGAGGTGGCATATGGAATAATCTCTGGAATAATTGTCCCAAAAGGACAGGCATAGCTGCACGTATTACAGGCCACACATCGAAGATTATGACGCTTGACAACGCCGTCTTCCTGTTTTTCAAGCGCTTCAGCTGGACATCCACGAATACAGGGTGCTTCGTCACAATGGCGGCATGTGGCTGCAAATTCAGCGATCTCTCTCAGGTAAATGACACCGCTATTGAAAGGATGGTAGAAATAACTGCACGCCACTTCACATTTATTGCATTTGCGGCAGATTTCCAGATCTATGAATAATCGTTTCGTCATAATCATTCCCAGATGTCCGGTAAATCTTTAAGCTGCTCATAGGTAAATACAGGTCCGTCTTTACAGATGAAGTAATGGTCGATCATACAGTGACGGCACTGTCCGATTCCGCAGTACATCTTTCTTTCCATGGAAAGATAGATGTCCTGGGGTTGGTAACCCACATCGAGGAGCTTCAACGTTCCGAATTTCATCATGATGGGAGGACCAATAACCACTGCGGCCGATTTCCTTATGTCTACCTCGACCTTGTCCATTAAGACGGTTACAACGCCTTCGGTTTCTGTCCAGTTTTTATCGGCTTTATCCACCGTGAGATGAAGTTCAATTTGTTTTCGAAAATCTTCTATTTGATATTTATAGACAATGTCCTCGGGTGTACGGGCTCCGTAACACATGAGGATACGAGGAAACTTATTTTTTTCATTCAATAGACTGTAGAGTAGGGTCCTTGCCGGTGGGAATCCCACACCTCCAATAAGGAGAAGAACTTCTTTTCCATAAAAATCTTCTAACGGGAAACCGTTCCCATAGGGTCCTCTGACACCAACGACATCGCCTTCCTTCATTTCATGGAGCTGCGATGTCATGTAACCCACGTCCTGAATAGTGAATTCCAGGATTTCGGGTTTATAACAAGGAGAAGACATGGCAAAAGGGGCTTCCCCAATACCAGGGATCGTCAACTCGGCAAACTGACCGCAGTGAAATTTAAATCCGTTTTCGGGTTTAACCACAAAGGTCTTGATTCCTGGTGTTTCGTCAATGACCTTATCAATGACTGCTTTCTGAGGTTGATATGGATTTTTTTGCTGGCTCATGGATAATTCAACCTTTAACTTTTGGCCAGATCCTTCACTACGGTACGCATATCGATTTTTCCCTGGCACCCTTCGATACAACGTCCACAACCTGTGCAACCGTACATTCCGAAATTCTCTTCTAAGTACTTTAATTTACAAAAGTACCGATTTCGAAATCGTTCATAAAGCCTGGGACGGGGTGTTCCTCCCCCTGCTGTGACGGCATAACCTGAATACTGACAGGAGTCCCATCCTCGTAATTTCACGAAATCTTTTCTTGTCACATCATCCAGAAAATAACAGTGACATGTTGGGCACGCATGATTACAAGCACCGCATTCGACGCAAGTTTCTGAATGATGCTTCCAAACATCCGATTCCCAATTGGCAGAAATGACTTCTTTATGTGATTTTGTTAATTTGAAATCTTGATTTTGAGCTTCAACCCTTTTGGTCGTCTCACTCCGTAACTTCTCTAATGCTTCGGCTTCTTCCTTTACGACATCTTTCAGAGCTTCATCGTGTCCTTCTAACAGCGTCTTTCCTCGCAAACTACCGACTTCGATTACAAATCCATCCCACACCTTGGAAAGGTTGAGATCGAATCCTTTTGTCGGGTAAGGCTGCCCCCCTATCCATGTACAGAAACAGGTTTCCCAGGGCTGGGTACAATCAGAGCTCACGATGATACTTCCTTCCCTCCGATCCTGGAAAAACGGATCGGCAAAGTCGCCTCCAAATACGGGCAGCATTTCCTGCCGAGTCATCTTGC
>CAZYTI010000051.1:0-11298 GCA_964650065.1 uncultured bacterium | reverse complement strand
GGGAATGAATATACCGTCGTTTTCACCCCAGCAGACAACAAATACGGTACGGCCAATATTGACATCTCAGCATTGGATATTTTCAATTATACCCATGAATTCCTGAGTGTACATGTCACACCAGTCAATGATCCGCCAACTGTTATGGTACCCGGTACTGAAGTCAATTATATCGAGGATGATCCCAGTGCAGATTTACCGGACATCACGGTGGATGATGTGGAGGAACTGGGACTTACGGTTGCGACGCCCATGGGTTCGGTTTTTATGCCGAGCGGTGAGCAGGTGACAACCGTCTTGACCCTGGATAACACGGCAACCGGGACCCTGACGGCTTCCAGTGGGAATGGTGAAACCTACGATGGGACCACAGGTGTCTGGACAATTACAGGGACCCTGGATATCGTCAATGCCGCCCTGGCGGCTGTGTCTTTCATACCGGCGGCCAATAACGATATCGATTCCAACATCAATGTCCACGTGGAAGATCTGGCCGGAACGGGTCCGGCAGATGTCAATATTCTTCTCGATGTGACCCCGGTGAACGATCCACCCACGGCTACAAATATGAATCAAACCCATGAGTTGCTCGAAGATGGGAGTGTCGACCTGGATGACATCGTGGTAGATGATGTCGATACAGGGGAAACGATTACAGTCACTCTGACATTGGCCGATCCGACCTATGGTACCTTAACAGCATCTACCGGCAATGGTGAAACTTATAATACTGATACGGGTGTGTGGATGGTAACCGGTAATCCGGATCAGGTAAACAGTGCCCTGGCAGGCATTTCTTTCATTGATGCACCCAATAACGATATCGATTCCAACATCAATGTCCACGTGGAAGATCTGGCCGGAACGGGTCCGGCAGATGTCAATATTCTTCTCGATGTGACCCCGGTGAACGATCCACCCACGGCTACAAATATGAATCAAACCCATGAGTTGCTCGAAGATGGGAGTGTCGACCTGGATGACATCGTGGTAGATGATGTCGATACAGGGGAAACGATTACAGTCACTCTGACATTGGCCGATCCGACCTATGGTACCTTAACAGCATCTACCGGCAATGGTGAAACTTATAATACTGATACGGGTGTGTGGATGGTAACCGGTAATCCGGATCAGGTAAACAGTGCCCTGGCAGGCATTTCTTTCATTGATGCACCCAATAACGATATCAGTACTTCCGTTACGACCCATGTGGAGGACGTTGCAGGTACCGGTCCGGATGATGGAACCGTCGTTTTGAATATCATACCGGTCAATGATCAACCAACGATTACGAACATCCTGGATCAAACGACTCCGGAAGATACACCCACGGAGCCCATTCCTTTTACCATTGGTGATATAGAAACCCCTCCCAACGATCTCATATTAACAGGCACTTCCAGCAACACCGAACTGGTATCAAATGAGAACATCGTATTTGGCACACCTTCACCGGGCGGTTCGGCCATGCGAATATTGGCTGAAGACAACCGGACCGTAACCATAACGCCATTGGACGGTCAGTCGGGTACAACTGAAATTACCATCATGGTATCCGATGGTGTAGCAGATTCTTCGGTGACATTCATCTTGACGGTACGTGCCAAACCCCACTACACTTTGACGACACAGGTGGAAGACGGTATAGGTGGAACAGTCACAGTGACACCTCAAGCGGCAGTGTATGACAGTTGTACCTGGGTTACACTCACTGCATTTTCCGGTGAAGGGTTCGTTTTTGACCACTGGTCGGGCGACCTGACCGGTTCCAACAATCCCGACTCCCTGCATATGAATGGGGACAAGACTGTTACGGCCCACTTCACCCAGACCGATACCACGGAACCGGAACTGGTCAATCAGTTCCCACCACCGGGTGCATTGGGTGTTCCCGTGAATGCCAACGTACAGTTCACGGTCCAGGATGCAGGTACGGGTGTGGACACAACCACTCTCAATGTGACTGTGAATGGTACACTCATCGTTTCCGCCGGGGCCGACCAGACTGGAGGGCAGGTAACCATTACGGCCCACAGTCCCCGGTACACGGTCGTGTACGATCCCGCAGAAAACTTCGAAGGTGGTAGCACTGTCACCGTGAATGTCCAATGTGATGATTTTGTGATACCGGCTAATTCGATGGATGCTTCGTTCGATTTTACTACCTCTGACAGTGCCACGGTTATACCTTTGGCATCGGGGAATGTAGGCCAGGCAGGTGGGACGGTCACTCATGAAGCCACAGGTCTTCAGGTCACGATTCCTCCAGGCGCATTGTCGGATAGTGTGGAGATCACCATCGGTCTCATCGAAAATCATCCGGCTCTGCCAGATTCGATAGAAGGCATTGGGCTGGCCTTACATTTTGGTCCGGATGGCATCCAGTTTGAAGATTCGGTTACCATTCGTATTCCATATAATCAAGCGCTTCTGGACAGCGCCGGTGTTACCGATCCCATGGACCTGAAGGTGTACTATTACCTGAGTACGACGGGAGCATGGATCGAACTTGAAGTCTTTGCCGCAGATGCCGGATTTTTCTATGTCAAGGTGACGCAATTCTGCTATCTTACCTCCGGCAAACCGATGGGAGGATCAGGAGTTAAAGACCATAGATTTCCAGCAGGTCTACCGACCCGGTTTGAGCTTCATCAGAACCACCCGAATCCGTTTAATCCGGTGACAACGATCAGTTTTGCACTCCCGGAACGAATCCATGTCAATCTTTCCATTTACAATATGATAGGACGACTCGTTCAGGTCCTTTTAGATGAAACCCGGGATACCGGAGTTTATGCTGTGGAATGGGATGCTTCCCGGACCGGTACAGGAATATATTTCTATGTGATTCGTGCCGGATCTTTTACCCAGGTCCGGAAGTGTATATTGATGAAATAGTCATTTCATTTTAATAGAAATTGAAGCCTGCTAAGGTCATCTTTAGCAGGCTTTTTTATTTTAATTTAACAACAACTCTCTCACCGTACTTTTTAAAACTTCAGGATCGATGGGTTTGGGTAGGATCGGAATCGCTGACGGCCCGTTGATATGCTGAAGGATCTTATCATCTACTTGATACCCACTGCTGATGATAATCGGAATATTTTGTGTGCGGGTGTCTTGTTTCAATCTTCCGATGACTTCATATCCACTCATTCCGGGTAGCTTCATATCCAAAATGATCAGAGCAGGTTCCTCTTTCTGAGCTCTTTGGACTGCCTCTTTTCCATCATGGGCTTTCTTTGTGAGATAATTTTCCCTTATCATGAAACGTTTAATTACTTCAGCATAATTTTCATCATCATCAACGATGAGGATTTTGGGGAATGGCTCTTTTTTCAGAGTAAACCGGAATGTTGTCCCTTTCCCCATTACGGATTCGACCCCAATTTGTCCACTGTGTTTTTCAACCAAAGCTTTTACAATGGTCAGTCCCAAACCTGTGCCTTTATAGCCAGAGCCCTCCGCTTTTCCAAATTGTTCAAACTTTGAGAAGAGTTTCGGGAGATTCTCTTTTGCTATACCGATGCCTGTATCTACCACACTGCATCTGACTGCCTCTTCCTGTTCGTCCACCCCTATAGTTATGCATCCTCCCTTCTTGCTAAAACGGATGGCATTATTGATGAGGTTGTTGAATATCTGGGTGATTTTGTCCTCATCTATAAACATGAACAGAGGTTTGTCCGGGAGAAGTGCCTTTATATGAATTTCTTTCTCTTTTGCCTGACTGTCGTAACTTTTGAGTATTTTGTATATGAGCTCGCATAGATCCACAGAACTCCTTCGGATTTCCATTTTTCCTGCCTCGATTTTGGATATATCCAGTAAATCTGTGACCAAACGCTTCAATCGGGCTATATTTGAGAGTGTGTCAGTGAGCAATTCTTTCTGAGTGTCCGTAATATCTCCGGCAATCCCATCCAAACAGAGGGATATGCCTTCATGAATGATGGCAATGGGTGTGCGAAGTTCATGAGATGCTGTCGAAACGAAATCACTTTTGATCTTATCCAGTTCTTTCAGTTGCTGATTGGCTTCTAATAGAGATTCCTCAATCTTTTTTCGTTCGGTTATGTCTTGAGCCGTTCCGGCGAAACGTATCAATTCGCCATCGTTATTGCGGGTTTGTACACCCTGTGCATGAATATGGCGTACCGATCCATCATCCAGTAAAATGCGATATTCGACTTGGTAGGGTTTTCTTTCGCGAATGCATCTATCCACGGTTTTACGATATCGCTCCCAATCGTCAGGATGAATTCTTCGGGAGAGTGCTTTTCTGAGATCCGGTTCCTGGGCTGGTATCTCAAATATACGGTAAAGTTCATCGCTCCAGTAAATATTGCCACTAACCAGATTGATGTCCCAGCTACCCAGGTGCGCAATACGCTGTGCCTCGCAAAGATTCGCTTCGCTTTTTTGAAGAATTTGTTTGTGTCTCCAGAGGTCTAAAAATACACGAACTTTGCCCGTTAGTATTTCGGGAATCAGCGGCTTTGTAATAAAATCAACAGCGCCTGATTCGATACTTTTCATCATGTAATTGCTTTCGGAGTGAATCGCTGAAATGAATATGACGGGTATCAGGGCGGTCTCTTTCATTTGCCGCATTCGTTTCACCGTTTCATAACCGTCCATTTCCGGCATACCCACATCGACGAGAGCCAGTGCGAATTCATGTTCCTGGATTTTTTGCAAGGCTTCTTTACCGGAATTTGCTCGGATGATCTCGATCTCGAGATCGGAAAGAAGTTTTTCCAGGGTATTGAGATCGGCATCCTGATCATCGACAATCAATATTTTAGGCTTATCAATCATTTTTCCTCTTCCCTTTAGTCACTGAGAGACCATTGCCAATTGACGCACACAAATGCGAATTGGGGGTATCCGGCAATCTTGTGTACAAGAAATATACCACTTTTTTGAAATGATGACTATTTAGAGCCTGTTGAAATTATTGAAGATATGAATGTTGAGATTGCCGATTTTTATTTGATAGAAAGACAGCTAAGTAAAAAGGAACCGGTAGTGGTACTTATTTGCCTGGTTCCAGTTTTGTTTCTATTTAAGGTAATCGGAGATAAAGTCTTCGGGGTAGTGTTAAAAGTTTTATGAAAAAAGAGAGAGAGACATGAAACCACGGAGGTCACAGAGAAAAGCTCTGTGTGCTCTGTGGTTAATTTTTAACAAAAGGCATCTTCGGTGAGGAGAGCTTTTTTAATGAGAATCGGAGTCGATGATGTTCTTTCTTACTTTTTCCAGGGGATGGGCAAAGTCAATTTTTTTATTTTCGCTTCGAATTCACTTCGTTCGATGTGGCTCTTCAATTTGTCTTCTTTACGGGGCAGCCAGCCATAGGCCTCGGCCGTTTCAACGGCCTTCTGTATTTCACCCAGCCCGATCCATTTTAAGATTTCCTGTTCAGCAATAGAGAAAAACAAACTGTTCACGCGATAATCGAGAAATGCCTCCCAGGCCAGGGGACACCAGCGTTTTACAATTTCATTTCCGATGATACCGGCGTAGCATCGAATCTCGTACTGGGCATGTTCATCCATGCGGAGCTGGAGAAAATGGAGAAGATTGTTCAGGTCGATTTTCCAGTAGGCTTCCGTATACGTCGACAGGGGAAGATCTTTTCGGGCCTGTTCTCTGGCAATACCCGCATCGATGCGTTCCTGGTACTCCTCCCGGGCAAAGTAATGGAGATCCTCCTCTTTTTGAGTTAATTTCTCGCCCATTGAATCATCGATCTGACCTGTACTGCCCTGACGGTTGCTCTTGGACTGGATACGCCATGCATTGGATTTTGTTCTCAGAGCAGCATCGATGGCGATGGAATATCGTGTGGAGTATTCGTTGACATTGGCCGTACGATGGCGAATCCATTGGCGCCATGTATCCATAGGGACCCGCACATGGAATTTCATTTCGCACATTTCCAGGGGAGAGGTATGGTGATGGCGAACCAGGTAGCGTATCAACTCCCTGTCCTGTCGGAGTTTTTTGGTCCCCTGTCCGTAGGCGACACGAGCCGCCTGGACAATCGCTTCATCGGATCCCATGTAATCGATGACCCGAATAAAACCATCATCTAAAATGGGGAAAGGTTTACCAAGAATTGCGTCGATGGCTTCCACGTTTTTTTTCCGTATGGCTTCGAATGATGATTCCATGTTTCGGTTTTCACTCCTGTGCCGATGATGTATGGTCATGTACGATTTTCCAATTCCCTTCGATTTGTTTAAACAGGAGCGTAAACAATCCTGTTGGCATATCGTTTTCCCTTTCCAATGTATATCGGCCAAAAACCATGGCCGCGTCCCTGGAAATGCTCCGAACTGAGATCCGGCTAAAGGTCAGTCGACCCATGGCCGATGGATTGGGGTAGGTTCTTTTATATCTCTCCAGGGTGGTTTGCCAACCGTAGTATACCGTATCACCACTGGCAAATCGCAGGGAGTCGGATCTGACATAACCTGCCATAAATTTCTCGATATTGAAGGTGTTCCATGCCTGTACTTGATCGTTCAACACCTTCAGGATGTCCTGTCTGATGCTGCCTTCATCTATGGGTGATTGCCGGGAACATCCATTTAACAGACTCATGGCGATAAATATGAAATAGAAACTGGCTGATCTTAACACGGTGTCTCTCCATCTTTATAAGGATCAATAAAATTTAATAAATCAAAGCATAAATATCAACTCTCCCTTTTCATCAATCGCTTGATCGCCCGGATGCGTTGCAATACAGGAGGATGGGAATAGTTCAAGAATACATAGAAGGGATGTGGTCTTAAATTTGTTAGATTGTGGACAGATAGGATTTTCAGTGCATCCATGAAAGGCACCGGATTCTCAATGGTCTCTATGGCATAGCGGTCAGCCTGGTACTCGTTGTGTCGGGAAAAAATTTGCATGAATATCGATAATATCAATTCAACGGGTGTATACAGCATACCGAAGAAAATGAATCCGGTGTAAATGCCCATGTGTTCCATGTGGAAAGCCTGGAATAATCCCTGTCGGGTGAGGAAGAGGGAGAGTAAGTAGAAAATGATACCCATATGAACGATGCTGATGAGGGTACCCTGTAAGATGTGCTTCTTTTTGTAATGGCCGATTTCGTGGGCGAGGATGGACACCATCTGGGGAACGGACTGTTTTTCGATGAGCGTATCGAACAGGGCGATGCGTTTGTTCTTACCAAAGCCTGTGAAAAAGGCATTGGACTTGGTGGAACGCTTCGATCCATCCATGACAAATACGCCCTTTAACGAGTAGTTCACTGAACCTGCATAGTCCAGAATGTGATCTCGGAGTTCACCGTCTCCGAGAGGTGTGAATTTATTGAACAGAGGCATGATCCATGTGGGCGCGATGTATTGAATAAACAATGTGAAGACTGTGCTGACCATCCACGCGTAGAGCCATGCCCCCACACCGGCATACTGGAAAAAGGCCAGAATGCCTGCCAAAAGAGGACCTCCCAGGACAATGGAGAGCAGGAGTCCCTTGAGAAGGTCGGTCATAAATATCTTGGGTGTTGTCTTGTTAAAACCAAAACGCTCTTCAATAACAAATGTTGCGTAAATACCGAAGGGCAATGAAATGATGCTTTTTGTCAAGAGGAGTATGCCGATGTATATCAATCCTGTCCATATGGGATGCAAGGACCAGTGACGGACAATGGTGTCAAGAAAATTGAATCCACCCAAAAACCAGAAAGCTAAAATGGTCACGAGACCGAAAGTGCTGGTTATATATCCGAATCGGGTTTTTACCCTCGTATATTCCTGGGATTTTCGATATTCTTCTATATCGTAAACCTGTTTGAACTCGTCAGGGATTTCACCGCTGAGGATCTTTAAATTCAAGAGATCGGCGATGAGGTTCAACATAAATTCCAATACAATGGTCGTGAGAATGATTAGTGTGTAAATATTCATGCGAAATTCCTTACAATTTTTCGTCGGGAAACTCGAAGTGTGTGTTGACTTTTCGTCTGGCAATCCGTTGAATGCTGAGGAGGTGTTTTGCCGTGATATTATCCGTGGTTATATTTTTGCCCCCTGATCCGCATGCCAGTGTGAAAGACGGGGCGAGCGTATTATACATTCCCCCTATAGCGCCCTGGGATGCAGGTGTATTCACAAGAATTCGTCCCGCATTCATGACCGAAGCAAAATAGTTTATCTTTTCATCATCCTTGGAGAAAATGCTTGCTGTATGGCCCAGTCCTCCATGGTAATTGATTTCCCGGCATGTCTCAATGGCTCCTTCGAAATCGTCTACAATATAAAAGGCCAAAATGGGTGCAAGAATTTCCAGGGACAGGGGAGAACGAATACCGACTTCCTTGAGTTTAGCAATGAGTAGAGTCGTATCGGACGGTACTTGAATATCGGCCATTTCGGCGATGACCGTTGCCGGTTGACCAATGACTTGGGTATTCATCACTCTAAGCGCTTTGTTGAATGCAATGGATTCGAGTCTTTCGATTTCCTTTTTCGTGAGGAAATAGGCTTTATGATGGAGAAATTTATTGATCACCTTATCAGAAATGTTATTTCTCACGATGACTGCCTGTTCACTGGCGCATACCGTACCATTGTCAAATAGCTTTGATTTGACGATTTGTTCTACTGCGAAAGGAATATCCGCAGTTTGTCCTATGTAGGCCGGCACATTGCCCGGGCCCACGCCGATGGTCGGATTACCTGAACTGTAGGCCGCTCTTACCAACCCAAGGGAACCCGTTGCCAGATTTAGGGCCGTCTTTTTATGGGCCATACATAGTTGGGTTTCTTCCTGGGTGGAATGTTTAATCCACTGAATACAATGTTCGGGAGCCCCTGCATGGATGGCTGCCTTGTAGCTCAAACGGGCCGCCTCAAGAGAACATTTTTTTGCAGAGCCATGAGGCCGGATAATGATGGGATTTCTTGTTTTAAGGGCGATAAGGATCTTAAATAGGACGGTGGATGTCGGATTGGTGATGGGTGTAATGGCGAAAATGGGACCGATGGGCTGGGCAATTTCAATGAGGCCGTTTTCTCTGTCCTCTGAAATAATACCCACTGTTTTCAGATTTTTAATATGCTCATACACCAATCGGGTCGCAATGACATTTTTAACGACTTTGTCCTCCCATTTTCCCAATCCCGTTTCGTCATGGGCCAATTTTGCCAAATTGACACAATTATCATATCCAGTTTCATACACTCGTTTCACGATGTGATCGGTCTGATTCTGATCGGTTTTTCGAAAAAGGGAAGCGGCACGTTCCGCATTGTCCATGATTCGGTCTATATCGAGCAAATTCGCGTTCCTCTCATTTGTCTCTTTTATTTGCCAATAATTTTTAACCGTGTATTTGCTTCAATTTGGTCATCCAGATGCATTCCATTCAGTATGGCCATTTCCTCTAGTTTGTCCTCTACAACTCGGTAACGCCTCAATACATTTCTCAGGGTGCCTCTTCGATTGACCGTCTGAATGGTGATCCGATCGGGTTCGACCTGGATCTTCGCAGGATCATTCAACGTTTTAAAACCACTCATCGTACCGGTGAAAGAGGGCGTGTATTTCGAATAAGTATTCGATGTCGTAAATCCATGAAATACATATATATTATCCGATTTCTCAATAAAATAGGACATCAATCGGTATTGGCTGTCTTCGGATTCGATATTGGCTATGAGTTTGTGGGCCGTCAATCCATTAACAGTCAGGGCATCGGAAGTCTGAATGACGCCATCGAAATCGGCCTTAAATTTTTCTACGGCCTGGGCCGGAGAATCGGCCTGTACCAATGTCAGGATGATGACAGCGTCTTCAGTTTTTGAAAACATTTGAACCTGGGAAGGCATGTTGTTGATCGTCCATTCTTTGGGTATGGGAAACATAAATCGGAGTGTCGGGTGGTAGAAGACATCGGCTTCTACATATCCCTGTCTGGGATCCTCACCGAAGACCATGCCATCGAGGTTTTGCAGGTAGCCGTTGGTATTGATGGCATATTGCTCTTTGCCCAGTTTCTGCTGCCACTCGATGGTTTTTGTTTTCACCGCCTGAACACGATCCTTGGGATTGGGATGTGTTGAAAACCAGCCCGGTAGTCCACTTAGATCCGAACCGGGATGCATGCGCTCCAGTGTCTCAAAGAATTCGGCCATTTTATTGGAATCGTACCCGGATTTGCTGGAATATTCCACGCCAAGATCGTCGGCCTGCCGTTCATTATCCCTGCTGAATCGTAAGAACAGCAAACCCACACCCAATTGGGCGATTCCGGCGACTTTACGGAAATCTTCCGAAATAATCATCCCAATGCCCAGTCCCAATTGAGCGAGTGTGGCACGACTGTACTGCTGGGCCGAGTGACGTGCGTTGACATGTCCTAACTCGTGTGCCAGCACACCGGCCATTTCCGCTTCGTTGTTGAAATAGGACAGGATACCCCGGGTGAAATAGATATATCCTCCGGGTACGGCAAAGGCATTGACCACAGGTGTATCCAAAACTTTAAAATGGTACTGCAGATCCGGCCGATGGGTGAGTTTGCCCATGGGTTCCCCGATTTGGGAAATATAGGTGGTGAGTTCAGGAGCCTCATAGAGGCCGTAGGTCTCTATGATCTGTTTATCCGTCTCGTCACCCAGAGTGATCTCGTCTGCCTGGGAGAGGAGCATGAGCTCCCTTCTACCGGTCACGGGATTGACCGCGCAGCTCAATAGGAATACGATAATCAAGCCCGTTAAAACAGAACGACAATGTTTGCATGTCTTCATTTCGATGGGTCCTCCATGTGTATCCGAATAATTCTGCGACTATTTTCGAGTCCATTCTAAAAACCACCGATTACACAGATTTTCACAGAACTATTATTATAACTTTTGAAAAAAATCCGTGTTAATCTGTGAAATCTGTGGTAAAGATGTTTTTAGATTCATTTCAAAAGCGTCATCTTCCGGATTTTAATGTATTCACCGGCCTCCAGTTTATAGACATAGACACCGCTTGGCAGAAGCGTGCCCGAGTGATTTCTGCCATCCCAGGTGAACGTATAAAATCCGGCCTGCTGTTTTTGGGGTTGCCCAAGGCGCCATACCTCCTGACCCATGATATTGTAAATTTTCAGTGTGATCTCTGTGGTTTTTGGCAGCGCATAATTTAATGTCGTGATCGGATTGAAGGGATTGGGATAATTCTGAGCCAAACTGTAGGTCGTCGGAAGTCGATCCGTCGATTCCACAGGACTCAATACGCCCTGAATATCCAGATTGT
>CAZYTI010000050.1:0-11647 GCA_964650065.1 uncultured bacterium | reverse complement strand
TTGATAACTGGCATATAAAATATTTATGTGATGAACTACAATATATTGTTGAAATTTTTGCATTAAATATCTCAACATATTTCCGAAAAAAAATCATTCCCCAAATTATTGAATGAAATCATGGAATCCGGAAAACTCGTCATGAATGCTGAGGCGAGTTCTCTGTTACTCTATGATCCTGAAAATAAGAAACTCAACTTCCATGTCGCAACGGGCGATAAAGGCAAATTAATGACCAAATTCAGTGTCGATTTGGGTGTTGGCATTGCAGGATGGGTCGCTAAAAATAAAAAGCCTCTACTCATTGAGGATTGTTATAAAGATCCGCGGTTTAGTCCGGAATACGATAAAAAATCGAAATTTAAAACCACATCAATGATATGCGTTCCCCTCATTCGAAAATCCAGTTTGATAGGAGTGATGCAAGTTCTGAACAAGAAAAATGGCAAAACATTCTCGGAAAGAGATTTGACCATTTTTGAAACCCTGGCTTCTCAGTGTGCCATTGCCATCGAGAATCACCGTTTGGTCGAAAAGCAAGTAGAGGCCGAGGCCTTGGAGCGCGAATTGGAAACGGCAAGAGAAATTCAAGAAAAATTATTACCTGCCTCTCTGCCCGAATACCTAGACATCCAAATTGCGGCAAAATTGATTCCCGCCAAACAGGTCGGAGGGGATTACTATAATATCTTAAAGCTCAACGAAAAACAGAGCCTCTTTTTTATTGCAGATGTCGCTGGTAAAGGAATACCTGCAGCCTTGATCGTTTCTACAATTTACTCCTGTCTTAACAGCTATTTAAAATTCAGTCAAGATCAATTTAATTTGATGACCCTCGTGCCAGCAATGAATAGAGTTCTCATTGATTCCACAACCACTACAAAATTTGCCACCTGCTGGTTTGGACTTTATCATCACGATTCAAAGAAATTGATAAGTATAAACGCCGGTCATAATCCCCCCTACATCTTTAGAGGACGGAATGAAAAACCGATCGAATTGCATAAAGGGGGTCTATTCTTAGGAAGTCTCGACATCCCATTTGAGACGGAAGAAATTAAATTAAAAAAGAACGATGTTCTCGTATTTTTTACCGATGGGGTTACCGAAGCTTGGAATGAAAAAGAAGAAGATTATGAAGACTACCGCCTGATCAATGTCGTGAACAATCAAAAACAACATTCTGCTGAAGAAATATTAATAGGTATTGAAAAAGACGTTCAAAAACATGTCGGCAATGCCCGACAAAGTGATGACTTTACGGTTGCAGTTTTGAAAATAATGTAGAAAAAATCGCAATCCTTGTCAATATGAAATGAACGGAGAAATTTATGTTGGCTTTGATTCTTAAACTGATAATAGGACACGCCCTGGTGGATTTTGTACTACAGCCGTCATCCATGGCCATGGGGAAGAACAGAAACAGAAAATGGGAAGGATCTTTGGAAGATAAAAAGTTTTTTCCCAACTGGCCCTACTGGTTGACGGCACATGCATTGTTACATGGTGGTGCAGTTTGGATGATAACCGGAAATCTCTACTTGGGCATATTAGAAATCGCCCTTCACTGGATTATCGATTTCGCCAAATGTGAAAACTGGACAAATATTCATGCAGATCAGATATTACATCTAATATGCAAAGGTATCTATTTGTTTCTCGTATGAGAACAAAGAGAGGAGGCAAATTATGATAAAAAAATATAAGGGGCGCAGGATTACACTGGCCTGGACCGTTTTGTTATGGTTTTCTATTTCCCCACTCCAGGCTCAGGAGATTCCCTCTTTAAGACTGAACTTGAGCCCGCAATTGCAGCAGGGGCTCCAGGTGGTGTACATTTCTGATTTGGATATATTTAATCTGGGAGTGGCCAACCCTATCTTCGATGTAGAAATCTGGAATGTGCTACAAGACTATGAGAACACGACACTCAGACTCACTTTGACCCAGAACAGTGTGTCCATTGCCTCAATCGAATCGGATCCCTTCACGCTCCCCAAACCGGTACCGACACCGGCGCCGTCCAGTCCATCCTACAGAGCGTCTAACATCGATATCGTCAACACCCATACAATACCGGGGAGTGGTATCGTATTTGTTTTGCAAAATAAAGTGAATCTTCCCGATAATGACTTTCAGAAAACGCTGGCCGGATCGGGAAGAATCGAAAGAGGCAATTATATATTAGAGTTTAGGTTGGATAATCCGGCCTGGGCACCAGGAGAAGTACAGGCCGAATTGAGATTGGAGATTACCAATCCTTCCCTCATCCAACTCCAATACCCGGGCGATATGGATGTCATCCAAACGGAATTTCCATTCTTCCAATTTGAATCCGATGCCATGAATTTTAGCGTATATGTGTATAAGAGAATAAACCCGGACGACGACGTAGAAACCGTACTTTCAGGACACCCGGCCCTGGAATTCGCGACCAATTTGAAGCAATTCAGTTATAATATTTCAGATGGTGAACCATTGCAATCCGGAGCCACATATTTTTGGTATGTGAAGGCCATTGTCCACACCACCAGTGGATTGGAGGAGTTCAGTTCAAATGTCCGGCAGTTTACTGTGAACACCAAGGGTGAAGTTTACAGGAAAATAAATTTATCCCTTTTGTTAGAACCGTTATTGGGAGATCAGGCCAGGACAATGGCCCGTAACCTGGCGGATTTCGATTTGAAGACCATCAAAGTGAATGGAAAGATTGTTTCCCTTGAGGAACTTTTTCAAATCATAAATGAATATCAAAGAGGCGCTTTCGATATAAAAGACCTGGTCCTTGAATAGACAAACAACAGGATAATGCCATGCGAAAAATAAAAATCAGTTTGATGCTTATCATCCTAGGAGCCGTAACATTCGGCTCACGGGTTCGGGGAGCGGATACAATTGCTGTCATCCTTAAGGTCAAAGGTTCCGTGACCGTCACGAAGGCTGGAGGCAACAATTCTAACGACGTGAAGCGGGGATATCGTTTGGAAGAAGGAGATAAATTAATCACCGGCTCACAGAGTTTCGTTGCTTTGAGGTTCATCGATGACGCCAGTCTGGTTCGTATCGGTGCGAATTCGACCTGTACCATTCAGGGCAGAAAAGATCAAAATGAGATCGTGAAAAACATCCTGGTTGAAGTCGGAACCATCGTGACGCGCGTCACCAATCAGAAGGGCAGATTCCAGGTGGCTACACCCACTTCGGTGGCCAGTGTTAAAGGAACCGAATGGACCACCGATGTTCGAGCTACCCTTGGAGCCCGCTTTTTTATTGCATTCGGTCTGGTTGAGATTAGCTCCGACGCCGGCACCGTTACTGGAAATCCAGGAGAGACGGTCATTGTGGCAACCAAAGATTCCGAACCTGTCGTGAGGCCGACGGTTGAAGGCGAAATACCGAAAGTCGAAGAGATCGAAGAAATTGAAGAAGAATTTGAATTCGAATTTGAAAACGAGGACGGACAGAAGAAAACATTGAAATTTAAAGCAATCAAGAAAGGATGAGGTGACCAAGGATGAGATTACGCAACTTACTTTTTGTATTCATTCTCAATATCGCCGCGAGTTATGCCGGTACCAATCCCATTCGATTCGAACACGATATTCCAACTGGTGTGATCAGGGGAGATAAAGTGCAATTGGAAGTCCTTTCCATGGACATGGGTCCTTCAATTCATGACATGCATGTTTTTTTCAGAGAGTTGGGAGAGCAAAATTACAGACAGATGGCCATGAAAGGTGAAGGCTATCTTTATTCGGCTATCATTAATACAGCCAATACCACAACGGGACAGATCGAATACTATATTGCATACGAAGGCAGACTGGGACAAATAGGCACCTTGCCCGAAGCGAATCCCCAGCTCAATCCTTACATATTACGCATTGCCCCTGCTAAAACGGCGCAGGATTATGCCGATTTCGAGATCGTCATATTGAGCCCCTTGCCCGAGGATGTACTCCCAAATGATGAAATTGTGATTGCTGCCTCGGTTTTAGGGGGGGAATCGGATATCGACTTCACTTTATCGAAATTGTATATTGACGAAGTGGACGTCTCTCCTGTAGCGGATTTTAGTGATGGTATCATCACCTATGTCCCCAATCGACTGCGGCTGGGACGACGAATCATTAAATTACAATTGTTCAACAACTCGGGTGAACTCATTCAGGAAAGAGAATGGGCCTTCAGGGTCATCGAGGCTGAGGCTGGAATTAAAGGCCTGGATGTGAGAGGTTCTGTTTTTCTGGATAATAGAAACCAGGAAGTTTCAAATGTCAACGATAACTTCTTCCGGGGGGGAGGTTATTTAACGGGAAATTTCGATAAACTGGATTTTTATTCACGAATTCTTTTCTCCTCTGAAGAAACCGAAGAGAGTCAACCCGTGAACCGATACACGGCAGAACTTCAATACAACTTCACAGATCGTAGTCATATTTATGTCCATGGTGGTGATTATATACCCTATTATAACCAACTCATATTTCGTGATAAACGGATCCGCGGTGTACAGGCGGGTCTGGCTCTGGGATTTTTCACACTGGATTACATTTTAGGTCAATCCTACAGGGGGGTGGAGGGCAGTTTTGACATTGACGCCAATAATGATACTTTACAGTCCAATGGTACTTATTCAGAAAATGTCATGGCCATTCGACCCGGATTCCGATTCGGTGACAACGTACAATGGAACTTAAATCTCGTCAATGCAAAGGAAGACGAAAACTCGATTCAATACGGCGGCAACGTGAATGAAGGACTCGTTCTGGGAACCGATCTCAGTATGAATTTCGACAACAGAAGGATACTCTTTGAAGCAAGCGTTCAAGCAAGCATCAAGAATACGGATGCTGGAGGGCCGGAAATCGATTTTGAGGATCTCGTAGAAATCGACAGCTCCCTTGCCGATTATTCGGGGGCCGAAAAGGCATTTGATCTCTTGAAGAGCACCGGTTTCTTATCCGCCACCGGAGGCTTAAATATATTGCCCAGTCTAGCCATGCAATTTGACCTCCAATTGCGATATTTAAACAACAATTTACGTCTCACTTATTTAAACATCCCAAGCGAATTCGTGAGCCCGGGAAATCCCTATTTACTCAAGGATATTTCAGGTTTTTATATTACCGACAGCATCCGACTCTTTCGTAATCAAATGTTCTTAAACCTGTTCTTTAAAAATTATGCCAACAACCTGGTGGATGGCGATTATAGTACAAAAAATATCGAATTCGGATCAACCCTTTCCTATTTCCCATTTCGGAATCTGCCCTCCTTGAGTCTGAGTTATGCGAGGCATAACAGGGATAACGGTGTTAGTGTACAGGACACGGTCTTGCATAATTATCTATATTTGGAAGACAATGTTACGCAACGCATCTCAATAGCCTCAAGTTACAATATTAATATTAAGAAGATTAAAAACACCCTTTCCGTCAATCTATCGACATACCAGAGGGACGACGATGCCAACAGGGAGAGTCAGAGCGAATATAATTCTCTGACAGTGAGTTTAAGAACGAAATTCAACTTTCCCCTGACCACAACACTGAGTTACGTTCTATCGGGAACGGCATGGGGCGACACATCTAAAACCACAACGGATATCGACAGATACAGCGTCAGACTGGATTATCTGATTTCCGATCTTTTCGGAAGAGATTTCTTACGACCTTTTGTTAACCTATCGTTCCAAAATATCGATTCCGATTTTGAATCTACTGGGTATACGAGCACATCGAGAAATAACTATTCATTGGGTCTGGCCTATCAGACCGCTTCATACGGTATATTCACCCTGAGATATGATCAAATCAATTATACCGTTACCGAAGAAAATATTACTGATCGCATCATAAACGCCCGCTATGAAATACACTTTTAGCTGATATCAGATGGCTCGCAAGAAAAAATTCAAACCCAGCTTTTTCAAAGGTATCCTGGTTTCTCTGTGCACGATTGTTTTTACTCTAGTCATTGCCAATATTGAAACGATCCGATCACTGGAACACAATTTCCACGATTACATTTTTAAATTGAGAGGGCAACTGGATATCACGCAATCACCAATTATCATATTGGCGATTGACGATCAATCCGACAGTTCCACACCTCAGCGCTGGCCTTGGCCCCGCGAGTATTTCGCCCATGTCATTGAAAATTTGAATGAAGCAGGAGCCAGAGCTATTGGTGTCGATGTCATTCTCGAACAGGCCGACCTTCATGGACCGGCATCAGACGCCCGACTCCAACACATCCTGAATCAATATGATAACATCGTTCTTTCAGGGAAGATCCTCCGAACAACAGGGCGGTTAGAATCGACCATCCTGGTACCCCCCCACGAAAAGTTTACAGAGACAGGTGTGTCATGGGGGCTCGTTTCCAGTGAAGTGGACAATGACGGGATTTATAGAAGGTACCTCGTCGCCCAGACCCACATGAACAGCGTGTACGCTTCTTTTGCAATTGAAGTTTTAAGAAAATACCGAGGGTATGCTAAAAGCGTTCAAGTTGAAGACCTGACGGATAAATTCATATTTGGGGAATATCAAATCCCTAAAATTGACAATTACTCGATGCTGATCAATTATGCGGGTCCGGCGTATACCTTCACCGTCTATTCATTCGACAATGTACTGGATGACCAGGATTTCGACCTGTTGGATGAATACGATGTTGATGCGTTTGACGATCCTGGTGATGAGGAATTGGGTTTACCACCCGGTCCGTTGCATTCGGAAATTTTTAAAGATAAAATTGTCCTCATCGGTTCCACAATGCAGGAACTCCACGATGATTTTCCAACACCCTTTTTAGAGACAACCGATGAAGCCGGATATATAAAGAAAGCATTAACACCGGGTGTCGAAGTACACGCCAATGCACTGCAGACCATTCTGAGTAACAATTATCTTACAGAATTGGATTACCTCTGGCATATTGCCATTCTCATTCTTCTCAGCATTCTACTGTTTCTCATCACCCATTATCTTCCAACATTCTGGGGAGCCGCCAGTTCCATATTGATCACATTTGCCTATTTTGCATTCTGTGTCTACCTTTTCATTAATAACAATATGATCATTCAAATCACGTCTCCGGTATTACTGATACTATTTTCTTTTATGTCTCATACCCTTTATCAATACGTTCTGTCTCAGAAAGAAAAACGTATGATCCAGGGTGCCTTTGCCCACTATGTCCCGGAGAAAGTCGTTGCCGAGATACTCGATGATCCCGACAAACTGAAACTTGGAGGTGAGGAACGGGTGGTCTCTATCTTATTCTCTGACGTGGCCGGTTTCACGACCATTTCAGAGAAATTGTCACCAGCCGACCTGGTGCATCTGTTGAATGACTATTTGACCGAGATGTCCGAAATCGTACTGGCCAACAATGGAATCATCGATAAATACGAAGGGGACGCCATCATGGCCGAATTTGGTGTTCCTGTTCCCTACGATAATCACGCCCATATGGCCTGCAAGACGGCCATTGAAATGCAGCAAAGTTTGGTCATACTACGAAAAAAGTGGAAAGAGCAAGGCAGACCGGAATTGACAGCACGAATCGGAATAAACACCGGTGAGGTGATCGTGGGGAACATGGGATCGAGGGATGTTTTTGACTATACCGTCATGGGAGACCATGTCAATCTGGGTTCTCGGCTGGAGGGTGCAAACAAATTTTACGGCACGAATGTGATGATCAGTGAATTCACCTATGAATACATTAAGGATGATTTTATAACACGTATGCTGGACATTATACAGGTCAAGGGGAAAAAGGAACCAATAAAAGTTTACGATTTAATTGCATCCAGGGATGAAACTCTTGAGAACGAATTCATACAACTATTGGACACTTTTGAAAGGGGCCTGGAATATTATCGTAATCAAAAATGGGATGAGGCCATTGAATGTTTCACGACTTGTCTGAAACTCAGGGAAGGAGACCGTCCTTCTCAGGAATTCCGACAACGCTGCAAGAACTACAAAAGCAATCCTCCTGGAGATAACTGGGATGGAGTAACGGTACTGACCGAAAAGTGAGCAACCATTTAAACAGGTCATTTTTATTAAGATAGAATTATCAATTGTCAATTGTCAATTGATAAGTGACAATTAGTTAATGCCGTTGTGGCTATACTTTACAAATAATCCGGATTAATATAATTCAGCAGAAAAAATTTTGTCGTCTTCGGTTTTTGTGGGGCTATAATCATGATCATCCGCTGCTGGGGAGCCAGAGGTTCTATACCTGTTTCGGGTAGGGAATATTTAAAATATGGCGGTGATACCACCTGCATCGAGATTGAAACAAATGCGGGAGAGACTGTCATTATCGATGCCGGATCGGGTATTCGTCGATTGGGAAATAAACTGATCGAGAGAAACTGCCGAAATATCAACCTCCTGTTCACTCATTCTCATTGGGATCATCTCTTGGGATTTCCATTCTTTAAACCCATTTATTCAAAAGGGACAAAGATGACCATCTATGGATGCCGTTTCGCTCAACAATCCATTGAGAGAATCCTGTCCAACACAATGACCCCTCCATTCTTCCCTGTGAAACTGGAGAATATCAGGGCTGAACTCTCATTCCGTGGGGCATGCACAGAACCCTTTTCCATTCACTCGCTTTCGATTTCTCCCATTTTCTTAAGTCATCCCAATCGGGGGATAGGATACAAAGTGGTCGAAGAGGATAAGTCCTTCGTTTTTCTGACAGATAATGAGTTGGGTTATCAACATCCGGGTGGACGCTTATTCGCAGATTATGTTCAGTTCGCCAATGAAGCCGATTTGCTCATTCACGATGCAGAATTTACCGGAGAGGAATATAAAAAAACAAAAACCTGGGGACATAGTACCTACGATGATGCCCTCTTGCTCGCCCACGATGCCAATGTGAAACAGTTTGGACTGTTTCATCACAATCAGGAAAGATCGGATCAGGCTATTGATGACATCGTGAGAAGCTGCCGACATACGACGAAGAATCGCAACTCTCGTATGGTATGCTTTGCAGTTTATACCGGGATGGAAATTCATTTATAATTCGCGCCTCCTGTCTATCAGAATGATTCTGCGGTCAATCGAAAGGAGAAGTTATCCATGCTTGAGCTTCTGAAAAAAATTCCGGGTTTTTCAAAACTCGATGATGAATTATTATCCGTGATTATTGAAGTGTTGGACCCGATCACTTTTAGTATAGATGAGACGCTCTGTGCCGAAGGTGAAAAAGGGGATAGGATGTTTATCATTGAAACGGGTGAAGTGGCCGTATTAAAAACCGTCGAAGATGCTGAGCCCATTGAAGCCGCCGTATTGGGCCATGGCGATATTGCAGGAGAAATGGGATTATTCGGTCAAAAAAAGCGAACGGCCACGCTGCGAGCCAAAACGGACTGTAAAGTATGGATGCTCCACTATGCGGTTTTTGATCGATTACTGGAACAACACCTGCCTCTCGCCAGGGGTCTGTTAAACTATATGAGTGCACATCTGGCTAGAGAAACTTCTATCGCAGCGAAATTGATGGCCAAAGACATGGAGAAGGGACTCAGGGTGGCCTTTTTTCACACCACCCCTTATAGGAACAATTTATACTTAAACAATAACCGCTATAACTACGCCAAGCACTTCTTTACACCCCGTCTCACCATGGAGACAGTTCCCCTGGCAGCCGGTTTCCGGGTTATCGTTGTCAGCGCCAACGATTGCCTGGACGAAGAAGTCATAAACGAACTGCACAATCTCGATATAGAGATGATTGCCCTGCGGTGTGCCGGTTTCAATCACGTCGATTTAAAAGCTTGTCAGAAGTATGGGATCAGTGTCGCCCGGGTTCCGGCCTATTCTCCTTATGCCGTAGCGGAACACGCCGCTGCCCTGATGATGGCATTGAACCGTCGTACCCACAGGGCCCACAGCCGCGTCCGGGAAGGTAATTTTTCTCTTCACGGACTCGTGGGATTCGACATGCACGTGAAGACAGCAGGTGTAGTAGGTACCGGTAAAATAGGATCGTGTCTGGTGAGTATCCTTCACGGTTTCGGTTGCCATTTATTGGCATACGATGTCTACCCGAACCAAGACCTTGTGGATCGGTTCTCCCTCCAATATGTGGAGCTCGACGAACTGTTCGCCAAATCGGATATCATTAGTCTCCATGCTCCCATGACACCCGATACCTACCATTTGATCAATACAGAAACAATAGCAAAAATGAAATCCGGGGTCATGTTGATCAATACGGCTCGTGGGGGACTCATCGACAGCAATGCCCTCATCGATGGACTCAAGAGCGGTAAAATCGGTTATGCTGGTTTGGATGTCTATGAAGAAGAAGGGGCCTATTTCTTTGAAGATTTCTCCAACCGGGTGATTACGGATGATGTGCTGGCCCGCCTGACCACATTCAACAATTTGATGATCACGGGACATCAGGGATCCCTGACACAACAAGCCCAGGAAAATATTGTCGATTCCACTATTGAAAATATTCGGGAATTCGAATTGGGCAAGCGGGGAAAAGAACTGACCAACGCAGTTGTAGCTCAAAGTTAATATCGAATAAATGATCAACTTTCGCTTCAATTTTAGAATATTGTCACATAACTCAATGCGGAATTTGCTAATATAGAAGTATCGAGTGTTGGAATGTATTTTAAGGTATGATTATTAAAATTCCAGCAATAACTGCTCCTAACAAGATTATGATTATCTGCCATAACCATCTTCGGTCGTTGGGACACACTCCAATTTCGGTCTGTGTTATTCCGTGTGATTCTGTGGTAAACAAAAAAATTACGAGCACCACGCCTCTACATCTTCCACAGACTTCGCTATCTTCTTACCCAGAACCCGATGACCTGATTCGGTCACCAGAACATTGTCTTCGATGCGAACACCACCGAAATCCTGATTGGCTACCACTTTCTCATAATCGATAAAATCGGCATGTTTATTCTGGGTCTTCCATTGGGCAATTAACTCCGGAATAAAATAGACCCCCGGCTCCACAGTGATGACATAACCTGGCTGGAGCTTTTTGGCAAGCCTTAAATAAGCCAGACCGAACTGCTCGCTTCTCTGAGTTCCCACATCATATCCCACGTAGTTTTCACCCAAATTTTCCATATCGTGAACATCCAGACCCATCATATGCCCCAGACCATGGGGGAAAAATAAAGCATGGGCACCCGCCCGGACTGCATCCTCTGTGTTTCCCTTCATGAATCCCAACTGCTTCATCCCCTCCGCAATGACCATTGCGGCATGAATATGGACTTCGCTGTAAGGGATGTTGGGAACCATCATTTCGATGGCTTCTTCCTGAGCGGATAGAACAACATTATACACATCTTTCTGAAGTGGCGCAAATTTTCCGCTCACCGGAAAGGTCCTGGTAATATCGCTGGCATAGTGGAGAGGTGATTCGGCACCCGAATCGAGCACTAAAATATCCCCTTCCTTCATCAGGTTGTCATGAGAATGTCCGTGTAATATTTCCCCATGAATGGAAAAAATCACCGGAAAAGAGACATGGCTGCCTGCGGAGAGGACCAAGCCTTCCACTGCACCCTTTTCGTTTGGGCGACGGACCAAGCAGAAATGGTAGTCAAACAGATAGT
>CAZYTI010000049.1:0-11719 GCA_964650065.1 uncultured bacterium | reverse complement strand
CTGAAGGGGATTATTTTATTCAGGCTCTGGTCAATATTTATACCGAATTTCATCGCTCCGATGGTCATGTCATCTGGGCCCATATGGACCAATGGGAAGGTCAGCATTTTAATCGGTCTCCTGGTAATCTTCACAGTGAAGTGAAAAAAGTCCATCTCGATCCTTCATCCGGATATCATATTCAACTCAACATGGATCAGGTGATTCCTCCGATCGAGGTTCCGGAAGACACAAAATGGGTCAAACGGATAAAAATTCAAAGTAAACTGCTCACCGAATTCTGGGGACATCCCATCTATTTGGGCGCCGTTGTTCTACTTCCCAAAGATTACGAGAATCAGTCCGATGTGCATTATCCAGTCATCTATTACCAGGGGCATTTTTCGCTCCGTCCACCCTTCAGATTTCAGGAGGGGAACGATTTTTACGACATCTGGAACTCGGAAGATTGTCCCAGAATGATTGCCGTGACTTTTCAACATCCCTGTCCCTATTTCGATGATTCGTATGCGGTGAATTCCGCCAACTGCGGGCCGTATGGAGATGCCCTGGTGGATGAGCTCATACCCTATCTTGAGGAACACTTTCGAATCATTGCCAAACCCTATGCACGGGTATTGACCGGTGGCTCCACCGGGGGATGGGAATCTTTTGCTTTGCAGTTGTTCCATCCCGATTTTTTCGGAGGTGCCTGGATCTATGCGCCTGATCCCATCGATTTTCGGTACTATGTGCTCACCAACATCTATGAGGATGAAAACGCCCTCGTTAAACGGTCCAACTGGATGAATCTTCAGCGTCCCTTTATGCGGGATGAGCACGGACAGGTTCTGGTGACCATGAGAGAGCTCAGCCAGATGGAAGCGGTTCTGGGATCCAGGGGAAGATCGTGCCAGCAATTGGACATCTGGCAGGCGGTTTACGGCCCGGTTGGAGAGGATGGATACCCCAAGCCCATATGGGACAAGCTGACCGGTGAAATCGATCATGAGGTCGCCGAGTCTATGAGGAAATACGATCTGGTGGATGTCGTGAAAAAATCCTGGTCCCGAATCGGGACAAAGCTCATTGGAAAATTACATTTCTTATGTGGCGACATGGATAACTATTACCTGAATGAAGCGGTGAACGAGGTTGAAGCCTTTCTCGAAGGTACGACAGATCCCTACTATGCAGGTTCATTTCAGTACGGCCGTCCGAGACAGGGGCACGGATGGGGGCGGGCCGGCTCTGATTCGGAAGCACGGATAAAGGTCATGGCCGAGCACATCACTAAATACGCACCCAGAGGTGAAAATACCGATCAATGGAAATATTGATTACAAATGTGATTAGAATTTGAGAATTTAGGTGGGCTTGAGAAAAAATATCCGGTAGATTCGCAATGAAAAAGAGCTTACAGAGTTGGAAGCGGAGCATGATGAGATCCGGAAGCGTATGGATTATGAAGGGAGTTAGCAATGGATCCTATTACTGTTGGAATGATTTCAGTCCATTGAAAGGAAGGCGGATAATGATTTTAAAGAGGATGTCCCTGTATATATTGCTTTCCCTGCTCTCCATTGGATCGATTTCATGTCGTACAAAACGGCTGGAATTTAGGGATAACGGTACCTTTAAAATCGTCCAATTTACAGATACCCATATTCACCAGCAAGCCGTTCACGCGACAGCCCTGGACAGCATGATGCAAGAAGTGCTGGATGTGGAGAACCCGGACCTGGTTATTCTCACCGGGGATATTGTCACACGGGACTGCCCCGAAAAAATTTGGCAGGAACTGGCGGAAATTTTTGCTGCGAGACAGGTATCCTGGTGTGCTGTCCTGGGAAATCATGATGATGAATATGATACTTCGAGAAAGGAATTGGCTGTACTTTTTCAAAGGCTTCCCTATTGTGTGAATGAAACGGTAGAGCACATCACTGGAACCACGAATTTCATACTCCCCATTGTGGGCAAAGATGATAGAGTGGAGGCTTTAATCTACGGTCTTGACTCCAATGCGTACAGCACGTTAGTAGAGAGTGTGGAGGGATATGGCTGGTTTGATATCTCACAAATATTATGGTACAAAAAACAGAGCAAGAAATTTACTCAAGAAAACGGAGGATTTCCATTGCCGGCATTGGCATTTTTTCATATTCCCTTTCCTGAATATAAAGATGTTTGGATTTCAGGAAATACCAGGCGTTTCGGTGTCAAAGAAGAAAAAGTATGTTCTCCCGAGATCAACACAGGCATGTTTGCCGCCATGGTGGAATGCGGAGACGTGATGGGTACCTTTGTCGGACATGACCATGTGAATGATTATATCGGCTGTCTGCAAAATATTGCATTGGCTTACGGACGGGCTTCCGGTGGTAAAAATTCTTACGGAGACGCAGTGCCGGGAGCACGGGTAATTGTTCTGAAGGAAGGCAAAAGAACCTTTGAGACCTGGATACGAGAAAAGGGCGATGGTATAAAATATCGGTGTGATTATCCATTTTCATTTACAACAGATCAAAAGGAAGTAGAGCGAGGAAGGTAACGTGGTTTCAACTCATGCATATCATCGATTCTTCATCGGCCTCATTGGGTGGCTATTACTGGTCGGTGTTGTTCGGGGTCAGACGAACAACATCACAGCCATTTGGGCCAATGAGGGCGGTGACAAAGTCACCCGCGATGAGCTTCGTGCCAGTAGCGATCCTGAAAGCGTGAAGAACAGCGTGTGGGATGGATCCAGGGTCAGGCTTTTCGGCGGCAAGAACGAAGTCGTTGCATTCAACCTGATACTGGAAGCTCTCACAGGACCGGCCAGTAATGTTACGCTCAATTTTGACATATTAACGGGACCGGATGGCTTTACCATCGGCTCCACGCCCACCAGTGGCGATGGTGTATTTCACTGGGTCGATCGTCATATCGAGCTTTTCTATATTCGTTATTTGGAAATTAAGGGAATCAGTACCGATCTGTTCTTTGCCGGCTACGACTATGATGAGCGACACATCCCGGAGCGACTACGTCGTCCCTGGACAGGTGAGGGAGAAGGAATCGGCACCTGGGATGACCGTCCCGATCACAACAAGTTATACCCTGAAATTGCCGTCCCTCTCGAACTGGTACCCGGCTTCGATATTGCCGCGGGGCAGAACCAGAGTATCTGGATAGATATTTATATTCCTAAAGCCGCACCCCCGGGAACCTATGTGGGAACCATCAGCATCCGGGAAGAAGGCACGTCCTCCGGTCAAATTCATGTGGAGCTTTCAGTTCGTAACTTCACCCTCCCTGATCTGCCCGGTGCCAGGACCATGCTGTTTTTAGGTTATGAAGATATCAATGTGCGCTATTTGGGTGAGGAATATCCTGTCGAGGGGAGCGCCAATGATCTCAACTCCAGGCTGATCCGGGACCGGCATTTTCTTCTGGCCCGGCGCCACGGTATTTCCCTTATTGACGGTGGCGAGCGCAGCATCGCCCATGATGACCAGGGCAATCCCCTTGACCGACCTCATCCACAATGGCTGCCACGACTCGATGGCAGCCTGTTCACGGCGGCCAATGGGTATGAGGGTCCCGGTGCTGGTGCCGGGAACGATGTATTCTCCATTGGAACCTATGGTGATTGGAATTGGCAGGGGGAGGGCGAAGCGGCCATGCGCAGCCATACAGACAATTGGATCAATTGGTTTAATGCCAACGCCCCCAACACAGAATACTTTCTCTACCTCATCGATGAGTCAGATGACTTTCCTCAGATTCAGCAATGGGCCGGGTGGATAAACAACAATCCCGGTCCTGGACACGATATTTTGTCCATGGCCACCATGGCTCTGCCAGATGCCGTCGCAAACACTCCGGCCCTCGATATCCCCACTTCGTGGTTCAATGTCGGCGTCACCAGCGAGTGGCAAAACGCCATTGACAGCTACGAAGGTCATCCTGATAAGCGAATCTTCTTCTATAACAGCAACCGGCCCGGTTCGGGTTCCTTTGCCCTGGAGGATGACGGCGTAGCCCTGCGTGAGCTTGCCTGGGGACAGTATAAAATGGGCATCGATCGCTGGTTTTACTGGGAATCGACTTACTACAATAATTTTCAGGGAAACACCGGGCAGACCAATGTCTTTCAAAGGGCACAGACATTTGGTAGCCTGGATGGAGTGGATAATTCACTGGGTGAGACGGGCTGGAACTATCTCAACGGCGATGGCGTCCTGTTCTACCCGGGCACCGATACCCGCTATCCGGAAGACAGTTACGATGTGCAGGGTCCCTTCGCCTCTCTGCGACTGAAACATTGGAGGCGCGGTATTCAAGATGTGGATTACCTGACAATGGCTGCAGCGATTAATCCAGCCCGTGTACAGCAGATTGTGGAAGCTGTCGTGCCCACCGTACTCTGGGAATACGGCGTCACAGATCCCAATGATCCGACCTGGGTGCTCAGCGACATCAGTTGGTCTACCGACCCGGACGATTGGGAGGCGGCACGACTCGAATTAGCAGACCTCATTGAAAGCAGTGCCACGGGTGTGCCCAATCGTTCCAATACCGGTCCTGAGCGTTTTGCGCTTTATCAAAATACCCCCAATCCTTTTAATCCGGTGACAACCATTCAATTTACGATTCCCATGCATTGTAGGGTCAGGATGAAACTGTTGGATACCCTTGGCCGTGAGCTGGCCGTCATTCTCAATGAAGATTTACCCCCGGGAACGCACGAGGTTAAGTTCGAGGCAACAAATTTACCTAATGGAATATATTTTTTTACGATAAACGCCGCCTCTTATTTCTCTGTGAAGAAAGCCGTTTTAATGAAATAAGTATGGTTTAGGTGGTCTCCACCTCCCAGGTGGCGACCACCTATGCATGCCCACCTATGCATGACGAATTTTGATGGAGTGAATATGGAAAACCCAGGCTTAACGATTCCGACTCTGGATCTAATAATCATTATTGTATATCTGCTGGGTATCATGTGCCTTGGCATTTGGGTCGGTTATAAAAAGGGTGCTTCCAGTGAAGAGTTTTTCCTGGCCGGAAAAACGTTGAGATGGCCTATGATTGGCGCAGCGCTTTTCACGGCCAATATCTCAACGATCCATTTAGTCGGACTGGCAGCAGACGGATATCGGATCGGTTTGGTGGTTGGCAATTTTGAATGGATGGCTTCTTTTACCCTGATTATTCTGGGACTTGTGTTTGCACCCTTTTATTTTCGAAGCAAACTTCAGACATTGCCGGAATATCTGGAAAAACGGTACAGTCCAACCGCGCGTACCATCATGGCTTTTATCGCAATTGTGGGTGCCTTACTCATCCATATTGGAATCAGCCTCTATGCCGGTGCCATTGTTTTGGAACACTTTTTTGGCATCAACATGTATTTTTCGATTATCGCTATTGCGATAATTACAGCCACATATACCATTCTCGGCGGCTTAAAAGCTGTTGTGGTTACGGATTCAATTCAAGCGGTTCTTCTTTTAGTGGGCGCTGCCATTCTAACTATTGCAGGCATCTCCCACTTGCCGGATGTGGGTATCCATTCGTTTGCGGAATTAAAAGCTGCAGTCAAGCCGGAACAGATGAATATGATTCATAATCTTAAAGATGCTTCCGGTCATCTTAATGAATATTCATGGCTTACCGTCATGTTCGGATACTTTGTACTGGGTATTTGGTATTGGTGTACCGATCAAACAATTGTTCAGAAGGTCCTTGGCGCTAAGAGCGAAAGAGATGGACGAGCCGGCGCTATTTTCGCCAGCTTTCTAAAAATAATTCCTGTTTTCCTAATGGTTTTCCCCGGGGTTGTCGGTTATCTGCTTTTTAAAGATCAGATCATGGAGCCAAATGATACATTGCTGGTTATGATGCAAAATTTATTGCCTACAGGATTAAGAGGTTTGATGGCCGCGGGTCTCCTGGCTGCATTGATGAGCACTATAGAGGCCGCACTGAATAGTACGGCCACTGTGACGGCTGAAGATATTGTGAAACGATTACGCCCACAGACCAAGGATCGTACGCTGGTACTCATCGGTCGAATCACTGCGACCATTGTGATTCTTCTGGCAATGATCTGGTCTACACAAGGTGGACGCTTCACGAGTATTTTTGTGGCTATCAATAAAATCCCCATGATGTTCGCCCCAGCCATTACCACTGTTTTCGTAATGGGCGTGTTCTGGCGTCGGGGTACGAAGGAAGCGGCTTTAGCAACACTGATATCCGGAGCCATCGTCGGCGGCATCTATTTTCTTATTGACCTGCCGGTTTTTGGAGATGTGCAATGGGTGAGTGATCCCGTTCATGGACTGGGCATCCCTTTTATGATGGTCGGACTCATTCTTTTATTATTTTGTATGATGCTTTATATTATTGTCAGCCATTTGACTCCCAAACCACTCGAAGAGCAATTGACCAACCTCTGTTGGGAAAAGCCATTTCAAGCCATTACCCAGGGAAAGATCGTAGGCATTACAGATCCCCGAGTAATGGCTGGAATTCTGCTGGTCATCATGATAATTCTTTATACAATATTTCATTGATTTTGAGGAGAATACAAATGAGACAAGTTGTGATGATATCTCCAGGAAGAATTGAATTCAATGATGTTCCTCCCCCTGTGCCCAAAGCCGATGAAGTCTTATTGAGGATTCAACGAATTGGCATCTGTGGATCCGATAACCATGTATGGCATGGCAAGCATCCCTTCACCCCTTACCCGGTCATTCAAGGGCATGAATTTTCAGCACGAGTTGAAGCTATTGGAGACCAGGTTACAAGAGTGAAAACCGGAATGCAGGCCACGGCACGACCACAGTTGGTTTGTGGGACCTGTCGTCCCTGTAAACGCGGTGACTATCATGTTTGTCAGAATCTTCGTGTGCAGGGTTTTCAAGCGCCCGGGTGCGCCCAAGATTTTATTGTCGTATCGGAAGATCGGATTGTGGTCTTCCCTGAAACCATGTCCTATGAGCAGGGGGCTTTAATTGAACCGGCTGCCGTGGGTGCTCATTCAACCGGCAGGGTCAGCAATCTTGCAGGTAAGAACATCATCATCACAGGCGCCGGAACCATTGGCAATCTGGTTGCCCAGTTTGTCAAAGCCAGAGGTGCTGCGAAGGTATTGATCACAGATATCAGCGATTTTCGTCTAAATATTGCCAAAGCATGTGGTATTCAATACACGGCCAATGTGACTCGAGAGTCTTTTCATGATGCCATCAATCGCATATTTGGTGATGAAGGATTTCAAGTCGGCTTTGAAGCTGCAGGTGTACATACGACGATTACGGATCTTATTCAGAATATCGAAAAGGGTGGAGAGATTATTATCCTTGGTGTTTTTGATGAGAATCCCAGAATCAACATGGGTTTTGTAGGTGAGCATGAACTAAAGCTTATCGGCTCTTTGATGTATAAACATGATGATTATGAAGAAGCCGTGGATTTCATCGCAAAAGGCAGGATAGTGACCGAGCCCCTCGTGACCAAACATTTTTCCCTTGAGGAATATGACAAGGCCTATGAATTTATCGAAATACAAGGAGATAAAAGCATGAAAGTAATGATTGACCTTTAACCTTTTCGACAATCATTTTTCAACAGGGAAATTGTTCAAGCCATTGAGCGTGCAGATGTCGTTAAACTGAATGATGACGAACTTCCCATTGTTGCCGAATTGTGCAGCACGACGGGTCCCGAAATAGAATTGTTATCCTGTATATTAGAAAAGTATCACTTTAGACATTAAGAAATGAGGTGTATAACATGAATTCGTTTCGTTATTTTCAACCCACTGATATCCTGTTTGGAGCAGGTAAGGTAAATGAAATTGGTGAGATTTCCTTAAAATATGGCAAGAATTGCCTGCTGGTCACAACCCCTGAGATCCCTGTTCTTGAGCCTTTGTATAACCGGATTAAGAAGCTGTTGTCTGATGCGGGTATGAATATGGTTCATTTCGATCAGGTTCAACCCAATCCCACCACAGACAATATTACCGCTGGAGCTGAAATGGCAAAAGGGCATGGAGCCGATGTGATCATTGGATTGGGCGGCGGTTCGGCAATGGACAGCGCCAAAGCGATTGCTGTTGAGGCAACACATGAGGGGGCTTCATGGGATTATTTATTTTATCGCGATGCTCAACCTACGGAAAAGACTTTACCCATTATTGCTATCAGCACGACATCGGGCACTGGATCACATGTGACCCAAGTAGCGGTTGTCACCAATTCCAAAGAACGGGATAAATCAGCAATTTATAATTCCATTGTGTTCCCAAAGGTTTGTATTGTTGATCCGGAATTGATTGTTACCCTTCCTGGGCATATCACTGCCTCTACCGGATTTGATGCATTCTGCCATGCGTTTGAAAGCATGTTACATCCCAATGCCTCACCCTATACGGATACATTGGCTGTAGCCGCGATTCAACTTATTACAGATTACTTACCTGTCGTGCTGAAGGATCTCCAAAATCTGAAAGCAAGGGGAAAAATAGCATTGGCGGACACTTATGCAGGTTTGTGTATTGCCAATGCGGGAGTTACATTGCCCCATGGAATAGGAATGGCTATAAGTGGAATGTATCCACATGTGGCGCATGGAGAAGCTCTGGCAATGATTTATCCGGCGTTTACACGCTTCACCTTTTCTTCTGCAATCAGTCAATTCGCGGCAGCTGGTCGGATATTCGATCCGGCCCTTTGCGACCTTTCTGAAGACGAAGCCGCCGAAAAATCATGCACTGTCATCGATGACTTTATTCAAAAGATCGGGATGTCAATGACCTTGGACAATGCAAATATGCCTGAAGACGAGATTCCCGTTCTGGTAAAACAGAGCATGGTGCTTCCCGATTATAAAGGGAATCCCAGGGTTGCTACAGATGATGAAATGCTGAAATTGATCAAGCAGGCATATTATGGAATATAATGTGATTCAGTGATTTGGTGGGCCACGGGCCCACCCTACAAAATGCAACTGGAGGAATGATTATGTACACTCAAAAAATGATCTTTATGTTTTTGCTACTTATAATCACCGTCCTTTCCTGTGGTAAACAGGAAGCCGATATCATCCTGAAAAACGGGGATGTCTACACTGTCGAAGAAGACCAGCCCTGGGCAAGAGCCGTGGTCATCTCGGGTAACAAAATAACGGCTGTTCTCGACGATGAAAGGGAGGCCGACAAATACATCGGCCCCTCTACACGCATTGTTGACCTGACCGGAAAATTGGCCGTTCCGGGTTTTATCGACGCGCATGTGCATTTTGCCGGATTCGCCGCGCAGCAGCACGATATCATGCTCATGAACGTGGACAGCGACGAGGGGCTGATCCAGGAGCTGAGACGGGTCGTGCCCCTGGTGGGTGAAGGCGAATGGATCACCGGAGGGGACTGGTCTGGCGCAATTCTGTGGGCGGCCGCTAAAGGTGAAATCAAAAAAACGAAAACAATGAATCGCTGGGAGCCGGATCGCTTCACCATCGACGACATCACCAAAAACAATCCCTGTTTCCTCAACAGTTACGACGGGGAACGCTTTCTTGCCAACACTGCGGCTCTGAAGGCCGCGGGTCTCGAAAACGGGAATCTTAAGGGTATGAAGCGTCGCCGGGGCAGGCCGACCGGATTGATATACAAGGGATCACCGGCCCTCGATAAAATCCGGGCTGTGGTCAAGCCCAAGTCCGAGGAACGCATTCTCAATGAGTACCGTATGGGGCTGAAGCGATTGGCGGAGATGGGCATCGTTGAAATGCATGACATGATCAGAAGTTTTGAACAAGTCGAGCGGTTCGTGACTCTGCAGCAAAACGGCGAGCTCACCTGCCGGGTGTGGGTACGCCCCTGGCTGGACTTGGCCGATGAAATGTACGGGCGTGGTTTTACCATGGGCATGCATCCTGAATCACGGGAGCGGGATTATTTTCTCAGGTACGGCGGTATGAAGAGCGCCAACGACGGTTTTTTAGGAGACCGCGGGGCCATGCTGTTTGAACCGTACACGGACCGGCCGGATTATAAAGGCCATTATCAGGAATACAACAGCGATTCCGATACGTTCGGCAGCCTCGTGGGCAATCCGGAGGTTTTTTACAACTACTGTAAAGATGCTGTCGAGCATGGTTACTGTGTCGACTCGCATGCCATCGGGGACCGGGGTGTTTCGGAAGTGGTGGATGTGCTGGAACGTATTCATGAAGATTTGAACACCGATATGAGCATGTTTCGCATTATACACTGTGAAATCGTTAGACCCCGGGAGTTCGACAGGATCAAGGCACTCAATCTCATCGTTGAGACCAATCCCAGCCAGCTTCCCGACGACCAACGCTGGTTAATCGACAGGCTCGGCCCTGAACGGGAAAAACTCGCCTTTCCCTTCAGAAAGTTCATGGATAAGGGCATCATCATGAACTTCGGATCCGATGTTCCGGGCAACGCAGGTGCGATATTTTTCAATCATCCCAAATATGTGCTCAACGCAGCAGTCAACCGAACGGACAATGAGGGTAAACCCAAGGGCGGATGGCTTCCCCAGCATAAGATAACCATGGAGGAAGCCATAAAGTGTTTTACGCTTTATGGTGCGTATGCCTGCATGCGGGAAGACCGGGGCCGTGGCTCTATCAAACCCGGTAAATTAGCGGACATCACAGTTATCGACAGAAACATCATCGAGAACGATCCTGAGGACGTTTTAAATATGAAGATACTTATGACGATAGTCGATGGGAATGTTGTGTTTGAAATGTAGAGGGGAGGTCCGGTTCTATTGGTTTTTTATAATAATGCCTTTTCAAATAATTATGTTTGTTTTGGTTGACCGCATCCTCGCATCGATATGCTTGCCCGTGATTCCATCTTGCAATGGGATGTTCAGGAAATGGTCACATTCCAAAACAGGTGTAATGAATAAGTGACATGTAAAACCATATTTACCAACGGCTTGAAATACAGGCGAACGATTTTAGTCTAAATATAAATACTGAATAAATAAATAGTTATGCTGTGTAATTCATAACACATGCATCGTAAAAAGCACCGTTGAACTTTTCTCGGCCAATTTTATTTCCCTCCCCATTTTGTGGCACATTAGTTGCCTGATTGAATGATTATGTGATTCATAATCATCGAATTCGGTCAGATTATTGGTCATATGTGTAATGTGTATAAAAAACAAAGGTTTAATCCGTTTCAAAGCTCTGAGTCGGGTGACTGGAGAAATCGAGTGACCTTTATGACCCATAGTGGGAATATTGTGTATGACCCAAGACAATAAGCATGCATCGGACACTTTCAGGATTCTCTATGCAGGGGATTCCCGCAAACGAAACATCCTGGCCGGAATGGAATCCGATGGCATGAAATGCAAATTTCACTTTACCCGGGACAGGGAAGAGGCCCTGACCCTGCTTGAGCACACCCATCCCGATATCGTTTTTGTGGATCTTGATCATTCCGCCATGAGTCCCATGCTTGTTATAGAATATTTTCTGGAAAAGAATCCCGATTCCTGTGTCGTGGGTCTCACCGATGAGAGGCTGATGGGCGTTGTGATAAAGGCGATGAAATTGGGTGTCCGCGATGTGATTCAAACCAATGGGAATCCATCTCAAAACAAGCAGACATTGGCCAAAATAATTGAAAAAGAGATGGACGATAAAAAGGGGAATGCACTCTATCAAACGCAAAAAGGGAAAT